>JANMQB010000087.1:0-5534 GCA_031370155.1 Hyphomicrobiales bacterium
CGACCAGGACCTATCGCGAATCGCTGCTTGTCGATCTCTACGACGCCGGGCGCATCGTCGATACTTGCGAGCATATTCATTTCTTCCAGCGCCCGGTCACGGCGCGCGACATGATCACCGGGCACGATCTCGACATCAACACTATGTATGCCTGCCTTGCCGGCACGCAGAAGCATGTCGGCACCAGCATGGTGGCGCCCGAGCATGTCGAGGAATGCCTGCAGATGCTGCACTTCATCGCCGGCGGCGAGGCGCAATGGCGCGAGCGGCCCTTCGTGTCGCAATCCAACTGCTTCGTGGTGCCGCCGATGAAATTCGCCGAGGATGCCTGCCGCTGCCTGGAAGTGGCGGCGCGCGGCGGCATGCCGGTGCTGCTGCTGTCGGCGGCGCAGGCGGGGGCCACATCGCCCGCGGCCCTGGCGGGCACGGTGGTGCAGGCGGTGGCGGAATGTCTCGCCGGCCTCGTCTACATCAATTGCGTGGTGCCGGGCGCGGTGGCGATCTGGGGACCGTGGCCCTTCGTCTCCGATCTCCGCACCGGCGCCATGTCGGGCGGCTCCGGTGAGCAGGCGCTGATCACGTCGGGCTGCGCCCAGATGGGGCATTTCTACAATCTCACCGTCGGCTCGGCGGCGGGCATGTGCGATTCCAAGTTGCCGGACATGCAGGCGGGCTATGAGAAGGGTGTGACCGCCGGCATTTCGGCGATGACCGGTGTCAATCTTCTATATGAATCGGCCGGCATGCATGCCTCCCTGCTCGGTTTCTGCCTGGAAAGCCTGCTCATCGACAATGACATGCTGGGTTCGATCAACCGCAATGTGCGCGGTATCGAAGTCAACGATGAGACGTTGTCGGTCGAGGTCATCGCCGATGTCTGCCTGGAAGGTCCCGGCCACTATCTCGGAAATCCTCAAACCCTGTCGCTGATGCTGAAGGAATATGTTTACCCGCAGATCGCCAACCGGATGAGCCCCAAGGAATGGAACGAGGCGGGCAAGCCGGATTTGGTCGAGCGGGCGGCGGCGCGCAAGCTGGAGATCCTCTCGACCTATTATCCCGACCATCTGCCGCGCGCGATCGACGACGCGATCCGGGCCAAGCACGACATCAAGCTGCCGCGGCAGGTGATGGAAGCGGGGGATCCGCGCTGGCAGCGGTAGATGGAACATCCGATTCTGGCGGCCATCGGACTGGCGAGCTTCACGCCTCTCGGCTGGTTCGCGCCAAAGCCGGAAGACGGTGTTCCACACGAGTTCCGCTTTGTCATCCTGATCGGCAATGCCGGGCCGGCGATGTTCCGCCGGTTCCAGCGCGAAGGCGGCGGCGAAGCGCTGGACGATTGGACGCGCCGCGCCGTGTCGGCACTCTCCGCCGACCTCGATGCGGAGGCGGTTTTCCCTTTCGACAAGCCGCCTCTGCCCTTTCTCACCTGGGCAAGGCGGGCGGGTGCGGGACATGTTTCGCCGCTGGGGTTGAACATTCACCCGACCTATGGGCTGTGGCATGCCTATCGGGCGGCGCTTCTTTTTCCGGTGGTCTTCGATCTGCCGGCACATTCTGCGGGTGCCCACCCGTGCGAGAGTTGCGAAGGCAAACCCTGTCTTTCGGCATGCCCGGTCGCTGCCTTTTCCGGCACGGCCTACGACGTCGCGGCCTGTGCCGCGCATATCGGATCGGCGGCGGGCGAGGACTGCATGACTGCCGGATGCCTGGCGCGCCGCGCCTGTCCGGTGGGACAAGCCTTCACCTATTGGCCGGCACAGGCGCAATTCCTCATGCGCGCTTTTTTGGCGGTGCGGCAGAAGGCGGGTGAATAAGTGTACGAGCGGATCGCAAAGAAACTGGCGGCGGGGCGGAACATCATTCTCGATGGCGGCACCGGCACCGACATCCAGCGGCGCGGCGCGCCGATGAGCGGCGAAACCTGGTGCGCCGAGGTGAACCTCACGCATCCGCGGATCGTCAAGACGGTGCATGAGGATTATATCGGCGCCGGCGCCGAGATCGTCACCGCGAATACATTCGCCACCAGCGCGCTTTTGTTCAATGCCCTGGGGCGCGACGACGAGCTTCTGGAGATCGACCGGGTAGCGGTGCGGATCGCCCGCGACGCGGCGGCGGGGAGGCCCGTGGCAGTGGCGGGATCGATCTCGACCATGCGGCCGGCGATTGCCGGGACCGACCGGACCTCCAGGCAGCGGCAATGGCCCGAGCGGGAGGCGCGCGCGTTGCTCCGGCGCAAGGCCGACAATCTGGCGGCGGCCGGCGCCGACCTGTTGATGATGGAGATGATGCGCGACTGCGACTATTCGGTTTGGGCAACGGAGGCCGCGAAAGCCACCGGCCTGCCGGTGTGGGTAGGGATTTCGGTGGAGCGGAGGAGCGACGGCAAGCTCTCGGGTTTCGGGCGCGAAGACTGGTTGCTCGAGGCGATCGCGCCGCGGCTGGCGGCGACGGGGCCCGATGCGATCTCGATCATGCATACTTCGCCCAACGATACGGACGAGGCGCTGGAAATCCTGCGCAAATATTGGAAGGGGCCGCTCGGCGCCTATCCGGAAAGCGGCTATTTCAAGATGCCCGACTGGCAGTTCGTCGACATCATTGCGCCGGACGAGTTGGTGGCGAAGGCGAAGACGTGGAAGACCCATGGTGTGTCGATTTTCGGCGGCTGCTGCGGCATCGGGCCTGATCATATCGCGGCATTGGCCAGGGAGTTTGCAGGATGAAGACCGGTTCCTGCCTGTGCGGCGCGGTGAAATACGAAGTGCACGGACCGTTGCGGAACGTGATCGCCTGCCACTGCGAACAATGCCGCAAGCAGACCGGCACCTATATGTCGGCGACGGCGGCGAAAGACGGGGATTTGAAGATCGTCGAGAGCCGCGGGCTCAAATGGTATCGCTCGAGCGAGGCGGCCCGGCGCGGCTTTTGCGGCGAATGCGGTTCGGTGCTGTTCTGGAAGGGCGATGGCCGCGATTACACGGCCATCGCCGCCGGCTCGCTCAACGGGGCCACCGGACTGACGCTTGATGGGCACATTTTCTGCGAAAGCGCCGGTGACTACTATGTGATTGCCGGCGGGAGTTACCGGCGGGCGCGTTGGCTCGCTGAGTAAACTTGTGACCTTATGCCGTTTGACCCTTGGCCGATGGCGCCGAAGGCGGTTTGGGCGGTTTGGGCGGTTTGGAAATGACAGGCGCCACGGAATAGATGCCGAAGCCGAGAATAAGACCCATGATTGAGGAAGAAGGACGCATTTGTAGTCTCCCCTTGGGTGCGGATCAGGTGCCGATACCCACGAGAATGCCTGAGTGACGCTGATGGATCGGTGAGAGGGTCCGTCAACCAACTGTCAGATTGGCCGCGGAACGGGCCTGCAGGCCGTCTTCCAGCTCGCCATAGCCGGTGAACCTGTATTCGTAGTTAAGGCCGAGTTTACGCGATGCCGCCAAAGCTTTCTTAGCAAGCTCCTCGTCGCGCGTCTGGGCGAGATAGACGATCTTGGTGTAATTGCCAAAATACATGGGTAGCAGTTCGGGATGGCGGTCGAGGCCCAAGCCCTGCCAGATCAGCTTGTCGAAATGACGGGCGAGATAGTCGGTCAGATAGAAAGCGCTGAACTCGTCCTCGGCCTTGGCGGCGAAGGCGGCGTTGCCGGAATAGAAGGCATAGCAATGGGGGCCGTCGATGCGCTCGACGCCCTCCTCGGCCAGCAGCTTGTCGAGCAGGCCGCCGGTGCCGCAATCGCCATACAGCACGAAAACGGATTTGTAGCGCGCCTTGGCCTCGCGGATTTTCTCGCGCACGGCGGGGACGATCTTCTCCGGCGTATTGTGCCATTTGGCCGGCAGGCACTGGAGGTCGAAATGGGTCCAGCGGTTGCGCTCGATCAGATCGACGATCTCGCGGGCCAGCGCCCCGCAGGCGATGAGCAGCACGTCGCCCCGGCCGGCGGCGAAGGCGAATTCGTCGGATGGCTTGAGGTTAACGAGGGTCATTCGGGTTCGGCTTCCGGGTTCAACTTGGACTTAAGGCTGGCTCGATCTTGCATCCATTCGCGCTGCTGCTGCGCGCGGAATTCCGGCATTCCACCCCTGACGGGCGGCATCCACGAGTCTTTACTCCAGCATATATAGGTTGGGATGGCGATTGAACCAGCCATCTAGGGAATAACTATCCGAGATCAGCCCTTCAATGACCCTGTAACGTCACGGATGCAAAGACCAAATCGGGCCGCTGCGGCGGCCCGCAGCTCACACCAGATGGTGGCCGCCGAGGACGGCGCGGATGCGATCTTGGCTTTCGTGGACGATGACCGGCGTCACGGTGGAGCCGATGCGCTTTTCGCGCTTCAGGCCATCGCAACGGCGCAGCCAGAGCCAGGCGCCGCCAGCCAACAGCAGGACGCCGCCCGCCGCAAGCGCGGGCGATCCGACGGCGATGCCCATGCCGCCAGCACAAATGAACGCTACCATGGCTGTGAGATAGGGCCGGCCTTCGGCCTCGATCAGCCCCGGATAGCGGCTGAAATAAACCGAGAAGGCGCCTATCACCAGCATCAGGCCCCACAACAGGTGTGTGGTGAAAAGGCCGCCGGCAACGCCGACAATCCCGGCAATATCACCCGTCAGCAACGGCAACAGGACGCGCAATACAACCAGCCCCAGGAAGAACCAGCCGAGCTTACCGGCGACGGCAAGTATATTGAGCATCCGCAGCGTCATGACTTCACCTTCCCAACTTAATGGACTGTGAAGCATATTAGCGGCTAGGTGTTACCGAGGACTTTCCCGCATCGCGCGAAATTCTTGAAAATTCGAGACATGCTGCCGGCGGACCTTGCGCCGAAGGACTCAAAGCGCCGTCATCGTGGCGAATGCGCCGGGCCTTCCCGGCGAGCGTTACGAGGTAGCCAGCAAATTGTGCTTCCTGGCCATGTAGGTTTTGGCGGTTTCGACCGCCACGGCGGCGTCGCGGCAATAGGCGTCGGCGCCGATCGCCTTGGCGAATTCCTCGTTGAGCGGCGCACCACCCACCAGCACGATGTAATCGTCGCGCATGCCCTTTTCCTTGAGCGTGTCGATCACCACCTTCATGTAGGGCATGGTGGTGGTGAGGAGCGCCGACATGCCGATTATGTCCGGCTTGTGCTCCTCGATGGCCGCGAGATATTTCTCGACCGGGTTGTTGATGCCGAGGTTGATGACGTCGAAGCCGGCACCTTCCATCATCATGGCGACGAGGTTCTTGCCGATGTCGTGAATGTCGCCCTTGACGGTGCCGATCACCATTTTGCCCTGGCGCGGAGCGCCGGTGGCAATGAGCAGAGGACGCAGGATGAACATGCCGGCCTTCATGGAATTGGCGGCGAGGAGGACTTCCGGCACGAAGAGAATGCCATCGCGGAAATCGATGCCGACGATGCGCATGCCTTCAACCAGGGCTTCGGTCAGCACCTTGTAAGGGGCCCAGCCGCGGCCCAGCAGAATGTGCACGGCGGCTTCAACCTCTTCCTTGAGGCCATCATA
>JANMQB010000110.1:0-3340 GCA_031370155.1 Hyphomicrobiales bacterium
GGGAAATTCCTTCACAGAATATGGCAGATTGGCCGCCAAACGGGGAGTTCCCATGCCGCAATTGCCAGACCGTTCCGCTATTGCCGCGCAGCTTTTTGCCGACGAGACATCGCTGGTCCGCAAGCTGGCGGCGGAGGCCGAACTTTCGAACGATGAACAACGCCGCGTCGCCGAGCTGGCGCGGCAGCTGGTGGCGGCGGTGCGGGCGGGAAGGCGGCAGCAGGGCGGCATCGACGCCTTCATGCAAGAATATTCGCTGTCCTCGGAAGAGGGCGTGGTGCTGATGTGTCTGGCCGAGGCGCTGTTGCGCATTCCCGATGCCGCCACCGCCGACAAGCTGATCGCCGACAAGATCGGCGGCAAGGATTGGGAAGGCCATCTCGGGCAATCGGAATCGCTGTTCGTCAATGCTTCGGCCTGGGGCTTGATGCTGACCGGCAGGTTCGTCGAGCTGGGCCAGGGTGCCCGCGCCGATGTTGGCGGCTATCTCAAACGCCTGGTGTCGCGTTCGGGCGAACCGGTCATCCGCAATGCCATGAAGCAGGCGATGCGCATCATGGGCCGGCAATTCGTCCTGGGACGGACGATCGACGAGGCGCTCACCATTGCGGCGCCGCTCGAAGCGCAGGGCTACCGCTTCTCCTACGACATGCTGGGTGAGGCGGCCTTTACCGCGGAGGATGCGGATAGCTATTTCACGTCATATCGGGCCGCGCTGCAGGTTCTAGGAGCCAAGGCCAAGGGCGCGGACGTCTTCGCGCGCGCTTCGATCTCGGTCAAGCTTTCCGCGCTGCATCCGCGCTATGAGGAAAAGCAGGGGGCCCGCATCATGGCCGAGCTGCTGCCAAGGGTGGCGGAACTGGCGCTTTTGGCTAAGGATTTGAATGTGGGCCTCACCATCGATGCGGAGGAGGTCAACCGGCTGGACCTTTCGCTCGAACTCTTCGGCAGGCTTGCGCAGGATACGAGGCTCACAGGCTGGAACGGCCTCGGCCTTGCGGTGCAGGCCTATGGCAAGCAGGCCAGGCCGGCGCTCGAATGGCTGGCGGCGGTGGCGGCGGCCACGGGGCGGCGTCTGCCGGTGCGGCTGGTCAAGGGCGCCTATTGGGACACCGAGATTAAGCGCGCCCAGGAGGCGGGTCTGCCGGCCTATCCCTTGTTCACCCGCAAGGTCTCGACCGATGTAAGCTTTCTGGCTTGCGCCAAATTCCTGCTGGCGCGGCGCGATCGCTTCTACCCGCAATTTGCCACCCACAATGCCCACACGCTCGCCGCCATTTCGGTGATGGCGGGCGAAGACCGCGGTTTCGAATTCCAGAGGCTGCACGGCATGGGCCAGGCGCTTTACGAGCAGGTGGTGGGCCGGGACAAGATGAACCAGCCCTGCCGCATCTATGCGCCGGTCGGCAGCCATGAGGACTTGCTGGCCTATCTGGTGCGGCGCCTCTTGGAGAACGGCGCCAATACCTCCTTCGTCAACCGGCTCGCCGACGACGAGGCGCCGATTTCCGAGATCATCGCCGATCCGGTCGTCGAGGTGGGACGACTTGCAGCGATCCTACATCCGCATATTCCGCTGCCGGCCGAGATTTTCGCGGGCCGCAGGAATTCGGCTGGGCATGCGCTGTGGGATGATGCCACGCGCCTACGGCTCACCGGCGGCATCGCCAAGGAATTGGCGCGTCCCTTCGAAGCTTCAGCGCTAGTCGACGGGCGGGAGATGGGTGAAGCCCCGCGCGATATTTCCTCGCCGCATGACCGGCGGGTGAAGGTGGGCCTGGTGCGAGAAGCCGGCGACGCGGCCATCGAGGTGGCGATGGTCTCCGCATCGCGTCAGCAGCCGGAATGGGACGGGCAGGGTGGCGAGTTCCGCGCCGCAATTCTCGAAGAGGCCGCCGATCTCTATGAGGCGAACACGCACCGGCTGATGGCGCTTCTGGTGCGGGAAGCGGGCAAGACGCTCGACAATGCCCTGTCCGATCTGCGCGAGGCCGTCGATTTCCTGCGCTACTATGCGGTCCGCGCCCGCGCCGAATTCAGCGGTCCGATGGTTCTGCCGGGCCCCACCGGCGAGCGCAACGAACTAACCCTGCATGGGCGCGGCGTCTTCGCCTGCATCAGCCCGTGGAATTTCCCGCTGGCGATTTTCACCGGGCAGGTGGCGGCGGCTTTGGCTGCCGGCAACGCGGCGATCGCCAAGCCCGCCGAGCAGACGCCGCTTGTCGCCCATGAGGCGGTGCGCCTCTTGCACCGGGCCGGTGTGCCGCCGCAGGTCCTGCAGTTCCTGCCCGGCGACGGGGCGCGTGTCGGCAAGACCTTGCTGGCGCATCCGGCACTTTCGGGTGTGGCCTTCACCGGCTCGAACCAGACGGCGCTGATCATCAACCGTGCCTTGGCGGCGCGCGACGGCGCCATTCCGGCGCTCATCGCCGAGACCGGCGGCATCAATGCGATGATCGTCGACAGTTCGGCGCTGCCCGAGCAGGCGGTGCGCGACGTGCTCGCTTCCGCTTTCGACAGCGCCGGCCAGCGCTGCTCGGCGGCGCGCGTCCTGTTCGTGCAGGAGGATATCGCGGGCCGAGTCATTGCGATGCTGAAAGGCGCCATGGCGGAACTGCGGATCGGCGATCCGATGGACTATGCCACCGACATCGGACCGGTGATCGACGACGATGCAAAGACGATGCTGGAAGCTCACAAGGCGCGCATGGCGCAAGAAGCAAACACCATTATCGATCTCAAGCTCGGCAATGATTGTGCGAACGGCACATTCGTGTCGCCCGCTGCCTATGAACTATCGTCGATTGCCTCCCTCAAGCGCGAAGTCTTCGGCCCTGTCCTGCATGTGGTGCGCTATTCTGGCGACCGGCTGGCCGATGTCTGTGCGGCGCTCAATGCCACCGGCTTCGGCCTGACGCTCGGCCTGCACACGCGGATCGAGTCGACGGCGGAGCAGGTGCGGCGGCTGGCGCGGGTCGGCAATCTCTATGTCAACCGCAACCAGATCGGCGCGGTGGTGGGTGCCCAGCCCTTCGGCGGCGAAGGCCTTTCCGGCACCGGCCCCAAGGCCGGAGGACCCCATTACCTGCATCGTTTTGCCATCGAGCGTGTTTGCTCGACCGATACCACCGCCTCCGGTGGCAATGCGGCATTGATGTCGATGGAAAGTTGAAACCCGGCATAGTTCGTTGAAATTCTTACACTTGGAAGAATTACGTATAGGGCAATTTTAACTTTCTGTTACATAAGATCGGCCCGGATTCCTGAGGTGTTCATGGCGCAGCCATTCAATCCAGCGGCCGAGCCGACTTCATCCTTCGCCTCCTTCACGGATGCGACG
>JANMQB010000238.1:0-6030 GCA_031370155.1 Hyphomicrobiales bacterium
GGCTACAAGTTCCTCGCCGACGGCAAGAAGGTCCGTTTCGCCAGGCGCTCGGGGGAGGTCATCGATGGCTGACGAAAAAGACAAGAAGGCGCCGAAGAAGTCCGAGACCGGCAAGCCGGAAGCGGTGAAGCCCGAGGCCAAGAAGCCGGAGGGCAAGAAGCCAGAAGGCAAGAAAGCCGGCGCCGCCAAGGAGGCGAAAGCCGCTCCGGCCGAGGTGCTGCCGAAGGATTATGTGCCGCGCCTGCGCAAGCACTATGACGAGGTTGTGCGTCCCAAGCTCATCGAGCAGTTCGGCTACAAGAACGTCATGGAAGTGCCGCGGATCGACAAGGTCGTGCTCAATATGGGCATCGGCGAGGCCACCCAGGATTCGAAGCTGGTGCAGGTCGCCGCCGGCGAGCTTGAGAGGATCGCCGGCCAGAAGGTCGTGATCACCAAGTCGCGCAAGGCCATCGCCCAGTTCAAGATCCGCGAGACTCTGGCGATCGGGGCCAAGGTAACGCTGCGCAAGACCCGCATGTACGAGTTCCTTGACCGGTTCATCACCATAGCGCTCCCCCGGGTACGCGACTTCCGCGGCCTCTCGGACAAGAGCTTCGACGGCAACGGCAACTTTGCCATGGGCATCAAGGAACACCTCATTTTCCCGGAGATCGACTACGACAAGATCGACCGGGTGTGGGGCATGGACGTGATCGTTTGCACTACGGCGCGCAGCGACGAAGAGGCCCGCGCGCTGCTCGAGGCATTCAACTTCCCCTTCCGCCGCAGCACGCGCAAGCAGGCGGCATGAGGCGGATGACACACAATAGGCTGAGGTAGCCATATGGCGAAAACGAGCTCGGTAGAAAAGAACAACCGCCGCAAGCGTCTGGTGAAGCAATTCGCCGGCAAACGCGCCCGCCTCAAGGCGATCGCGCGGAACAAGACGCTGCCGATGGAAGAGCGTTTTGCCGCGCAGCTCAAGATGGCAGAGCTGCCGCGCAATTCCTCGCCCAACCGCGTGCGCAACCGCTGCGAAGTGACGGGCCGCCCGCGCGCCTATTACAGGAAAGTCAAGATGTCGCGTCTGGCGCTGCGCGAAATGGCCAACCAGGGTCTGATCCCCGGCATGGTCAAGTCGAGCTGGTAACGGATACGGACTTCAGGAGAATCATGAAATGAGTGTCGTTGATCCGATCGGAGACATGCTCGCCCGCATCCGCAATGCCCATGAGCGCGGCAAGTTCAAGGTGACGACGCCCGCCTCGCGGCTGCGTGAGCGCGTGCTCGAGGTGCTGCAGCAGGAGGGCTTCATTCGCGGCTTCGCCACGGTGCAGCAGGGCAATGCCAAGGCCGAGATCGAGATCGAGCTGAAATATTTCGACGGCGCTCCGGTGATCCGCGAGATCCACCGGGTCTCGAAGCCGGGCCGCCGCGTCTATGCCTCGGTCGCAACTCTCCCCACCGTCTACAACGGCCTGGGCATTTCCATCCTGTCGACGCCGAAGGGCGTCATGTCGGATGCCGAAGCGCGCGCCCAGAATGTCGGCGGCGAAGTCATCTGCACGGTGTTCTGAGGATCAACCCATGTCTCGTATCGGCAAAAAGGCAGTTCCGGTTCCGGCGGGCGTCACGGTCGACGTGAGCGGCGCGAATGTGTCGGTGAAGGGCCCCAAGGGCGAGCTCAAGATGGTGCTCGCCGAGCATGTGCGGGCCTCGCTCGACAAGGGTGGCGTCAAGGTCGACCCGCGCGATGATTCCAAGCTGGCGCGCTCGTGCTGGGGCATGTCGCGCACCATGGTCGCCAACATGATCAAGGGCGTCACCGAGGGCTATTCCAAGTCGCTGGAGATCAACGGCGTCGGGTATCGCGCCGCGGTCCAGGGCAAGGCGCTGCAGCTCAATCTCGGCTACAGCCATGACGTCAGCTATCCGATTCCAGCCGGCATCGAGATCAAGACGCCGAAGCCCACCGAAATCGTCATCACCGGCATCGATAAGCAGCGAGTCGGGCAGGTGGCGGCGGAAATCCGCGACTACCGCGAGCCCGAGCCCTACAAGGGCAAGGGCGTCAAATATACCGGCGAATACATCTTCCGCAAGGAAGGCAAGAAGAAGTAACGGGTGGTTCACATGGTTACAAAATCGTCCCCATCTGCGGTGCGCCGGGCGCGGGTGCGCAAGGCCATCGCGGCGCGTGGCAATCTGCGGCCGCGGCTTTCGGTGTTCCGCTCGAGCAAGAACATCTATGCCCAGGTGATCGACGACGCTAAGGGCGCCACGATCGCCGCCGCCTCGAGCCTCGACGAGACCTTCAAGGCGGCCAAGAAAAAGGGCACCGACAAGGCGGCCGCTGCCGCGGTCGGCAAGCTCGTGGCCGAGCGGGCTCTGAAAGCCGGCGTCAAGGACGTCGTCTTCGACCGCGGCGGTTATCTGTTTCATGGGCGCGTCAAGGCGCTCGCCGATGCCGCCCGCGAGGGCGGACTCAACTTCTGATAGGCGGAAAGCACAATGGCTAAGGAACGTGGCGAACGCGGCCGGGATCGCAAAGACAACCGCGAGGAGCGCGACAGCGAGTTCATCGACAAGCTCGTGCACATCAATCGCGTCGCCAAGGTGGTGAAGGGCGGCAAGCGTTTCGGCTTTGCGGCACTGGTCGTCGTCGGCGACCAGAAGGGCCGCGTCGGCTTCGGCCACGGCAAGGCCCGCGAAGTTCCGGAAGCGGTGCGCAAGGCCACCGAAGGCGCCAAGCGCAGCGTGGTGCGCATTCCACTGCGCGAAGGCCGCACCCTGCATCACGACATGGACGGCCGCTGGGGCGCGGGCAAGGTTATCGTGCGCGCAGCTCCTCCGGGAACCGGCATTATCGCCGGCGGCCCGATGCGCGCCGTGTTCGAATCCCTCGGCGTCCAGGACGTGGTCGCCAAGTCGAAGGGCTCGTCCAATCCCTACAACATGGTGCGCGCCACTTTCGACGCCCTGAAGAAGCAGGTGTCGCCGCGCTCGGTGGCGGCGCGGCGCGGCAAGAAGGTGAGCGACGTGCTCCGCCGCCGCGGCGGCGAGGCGGCGGTTGCCGAATAAGCGAAGGACGGTTCCCATGGCGAAGGCAAATACCGGCAAGACGATCACGGTGCGGCAGGTCCACAGCCCGCAGCGCCGCCCGGCCGATCAGCGCGCAACGCTCGTCGGCCTCGGTCTCAACAAGCTCAACAAGACCAGCAAGCTGGAAGATACACCCGCGGTGCGCGGCATGATCGCCAAGGTAGCACACCTCGTGCGGGTGGTTGGATAAGGATGACGACCCATGAAGCTCAATGAGATCGCCGGCAACCACGGCTCCACCAAGCCCAGGAAGCGCGTCGGCCGCGGCATCGGTTCCGGTCTGGGCAAGACGGCGGGCCGTGGCGGCAAGGGCCAGACGGCGCGCAAAGGTGGCGCCAAGGCCGGCTTCGAAGGCGGCCAGATGCCGATCTACCGCCGCCTGCCGAAGCGCGGCTTCAACAAGCCGAATGCGGTTGCCTACAATGAAATCAATCTGAGCCGCGTTCAGGCGGCCGTAGATGCCAAGAAGCTCGACGACAAGGCGACGGTCAACGTCGAGGCCCTGGTCGCGGCGGGCGTCCTGTCGAAGCGGCTGGCCGGGGTCAGGCTCTTGGCCAAGGGCGAGCTCAAGTCGAAGCTCGCCTTCGAGGTCTGGCATGCCTCGAAGGGTGCTATCGCCGCGGTCGAAAAGGCCGGCGGCAGCGTCAAGGTGTTGCGGCCGGCTGAAGCGCCCGCCGAAGCGAAGTAAGGTTGCGAGCTTTCCGGAGGCTCCCCACATAACACCGGCCGGGGGCTAAGAGGCGAGGACATGGAATGGCATCTGCAGCAGAACAACTTGCCGCAAATCTGAACTTCGGCGCCCTCGCCAAATCCGAGGACCTGAAGAATCGCATCTGGTTCACGCTCGGCGCGCTGATCGTCTACCGGTTCGGTACCTATATCCCCATTCCCGGCATCGATACGATTGAACTCGGCAAGTTCGCCGCGCAGAATTCCTCCGGCATTCTCGGTTGGATGAATATGTTGGCGGGTGGCGCGTTGGGTCGCATGTCGATTTTTGCGCTATACATCATGCCATACATCTCGGCCTCGATAATCATTCAGTTGATGTCATCGGTCTCGCCGCATCTTGAGCAACTCAAGAAAGAAGGCGAGCAGGGCCGCAAGAAGATCAATCAATACACGCGCTACGGCACCGTCTTACTCGCCGCGCTTCAAGCTTATGGCATCTCCGTCGGGCTCGAAGGGCAGGGCGGGTTGGTGCTCGACCCGGGCTATTTCTTCCGCGCCAGCGCGGTCATCACCTTGACCGGCGGCACGGTGTTTCTCATGTGGCTCGGCGAGCAGATCACCTCGCGCGGCATCGGCAACGGCATCTCGCTGATTATTTTCGCGAGCATTGTGTCGGGACTTCCATCCGGCATTGCCGCCATGCTCGAACTCGGCCGCACCGGCCAGCTTTCGACCTTCGTGATTCTCGGCGTCATCGTGATGGCGCTCGCGGTTATCGGGTTCATCGTACTGGTGGAGCGGGCCCAGCGCCGGCTGCTGATCCAGTATCCGAAGCGCCAGGTCGGCAACAAGATGTTCCAGGGCGACAGCTCGCACCTGCCGCTGAAACTCAATACCTCGGGCGTGATTCCGCCGATCTTCGCCTCCTCGCTGCTGCTGCTGCCGATCACGGTGGCCAATTTCACCAAGGGGCAAGGGCCCGATTGGCTCAACGCCGTGACCGCCATGCTCGGCCACGGCCAGCCGCTGTTCCTCTTCCTCTACGCGCTGCTCATCATCTTCTTCGCCTTCTTCTATACCTCGATCATGTTCAATCCGAAGGAGACGGCGGAGAACCTCAAGAAATACGGCGGCTTCGTTCCGGGCATCCGTCCCGGCGAGCGGACGGCCGAATATATCGACTATGTGTTGACCCGCATTACCGTGGTTGGGGCCCTTTATCTCACCGTGGTCTGCCTGCTGCCGGAATTCCTCATCGGTTATACCGGCGTTCCCGTCTATTTCGGCGGCACCTCGCTGCTCATCGTGGTCAGCGTCACCATGGATACGGTGGCGCAGGTCCAGGGCTATCTGCTGGCGCATCAGTATGAAGGCCTGATTAAACGTTCGAAGCTGCGGGGGCGGCAAAGATGAGATTGATTCTGCTCGGGCCCCCGGGGGCGGGGAAGGGCACGCAAGCGCTTCGCCTGGTCGCCAAACACGGAATCGTCCAGCTCTCGACCGGCGACATGTTGCGCGCGGCGGTGGCCGCGGGCACCGAAGTTGGCCTGCGCGCCAAGAGCATCATGGAAGCCGGGCAACTGGTGCCCGATGAAGTCGTGGTCGCGATCATCGCCGACCGCATTGGCCAGGCCGACGCCAAGCGCGGCTTTGTGCTCGACGGTTTCCCGCGCACCGTGCCGCAGGCCGAGGCGCTCGACCGTTTGCTGGCGGAGCGCGGCCTCAAGCTTGACGCCGTGATCGAGCTCAAGGTGGACGAGAACATTCTGGTCAAGCGCATCGAGAATCGGGTCGCGGAAATGACCGCGCGCGGCGAGAAGCTGCGTTCCGACGACAATCCCGAGGTCCTCAAGGGCCGCCTGGCGGCCTACCGCGCCCAGACTGCGCCGCTGGCCGACCATTACGCCCGTAAGGCCATGCTCAAGACCGTAGACGGCATGGCGCCGGTTGACGGGGTCACCGTCGCCATTGGCGCTATTCTGAGCCCAGCGAAGGCCACAAAGCCAGCCAAGGCCAAGTCCGACAAAGCTAAAAAGCCGGCGCCGAAGACGAAATCCAAAGTGAAATCAAAGACAAAGCCCAAAGCTGCGGCGCGAAAAGCGGCGCCCGCGAAGGTCAAGTCCACCAAAAAGCGGAAATCCGGCCGCAAGCCTGTCCGTAAGGCCGGAACCGCAAGAACCAAGGCTGGACAGCGCAAATCGCGCACCAAGCGGAGGTTGACGAAGGCAAGATGAATCCCCTAATACACTGCCTATTCAGAAGTTTGGCGCGATG
>JANMQB010000253.1:0-8010 GCA_031370155.1 Hyphomicrobiales bacterium
ATTGTGAAGACCGCCAGCGTCACAGGCAGGAACAGCAGATAGGTGAGCGAGTTGAACAGCATTACGGGATGTCAATAAGTGGCGCCTCCTGCCCGCAGCTCCTCGGGCACGAGATCAATCGGAATGGCGGCGTTGAGGACCAGATAGTCGGTCAATGCCTCGCGCTCGGCGGCCGTCAGTTCGATCTCGACGTGGCTCGGCTTGTTGAGGGTTCCGAGCCAGGCATCCTTGCCGCGGTCTTGGGTTATCACCACCGTGATGATGTGGCAGGACTGGCAGTATTCGAGTGCCAGGTCGCGGCCGTCGCGCGGCAGCGGCGCACCGGGGGCGACGGGCATATTATGCGCGAGGTAGTCGGCCAGCGTGGTCACTTCGCCTTGGCTGAGCTCGTTGATTGACGGCTTGCCCTGAAGAAAGGCTTGCCATTCTTCCCGGCTACGCTTGCCCGCAAGAATCGCATCCAGCTCGCTGCGCGGAAGCCCGGCGCCGGCGGCACGCTCAAGCAGCGTGCGGCCTCCGGCAGGAATGAAGGCAAAGACATCTTCAGTCTGCGCATGCAGGAGTCCCGCACCGGCAAGGCCGAGCATCAGGCCGGCCGCGGCGATAACTGTCCGCTTGACGTTCATGGCGCAACTCCCTTCGGCGTCCAAATATCGGTCAGAAACGGAGTTCTTCGGGAACATCCTCGATCTTCATCGGCATGTTGATCGCCGAGTAACGGGCGAATTCTTCCCGCTGCTTCTGGGTCATCTGGACTTCGCGGTGAAACGGAGATTCAAACGTATTGAGCCAGGCGCGGGTGTCGCGCTCCTGGGTGAGATAGCCGGAGAACAGCGAATGGCAGGACTGGCAATACTCCCACGCCAGTTCGCGGCCATCCATGGGCAGGAGCGGCGCTACTTCATCCGGCTGTGACGCCTTTTCGCCGACTGACGCACCGAAGGGCGCACTGACCGAGAGATAGGCCGCGAGGGTCTGCAGCTCCTTGTCGCGAAGGCCGGTTGCTAGTGCGGCGACAGCTCGCTTCCAGTCTTTATCACTCTTGCCAGCCGGCGAGGCCTTGATGAGTTCCCGGCCGGCGGGACTTGTGGCCAGAAGCTCAAGCAGGATGGCCTTGCCGCCGCGCGGCATGAAACCGAAGTCCAGTTGGGCAGCCGCTGTGCCAACTAGGAGAAACATGGAGCAGCACGCAACGACGGCGAGGCGGTGTCCATTCCGCATCGCCGTCATCCCGGTTCTTGCAGCGCCGCTTTCGCCCGCAGCGAGAAGACTGGCACACGCAATTCGGCGACCGCGTCTTCCGGCCGGAAACCTTCGCCGCGCTTGAAGTCGAGCAGCATGACGGTTGCGTCATCATAGAAGCGCTCCTGGCATGCCTCGCAGACCATCGCCGGAATATCCTCGATGACGACAAGCCTTTCGCCTTGCCAGAATGCGGAGCGAACCATCGTGGCCCGCAGGCTTGCCCTACCGCACTGCGTACAGCCTTCCGACGGCACCTCGAATTCCACCGAGCGGCTTTGTTCGCCGTTCATGCACACCTCCCACTCAACCAACAACGCTGACCGGTCAACCGATCAGCTTCTTGGCGGCGGCCACGACATGACCCGCATTGGGCCGCATCCACAGGAACATCTCGGGAGAGGCTGGCGGCGGTGCATCCGGGAAGGCGATCCGCTTGAAGCGGGCGCCGTCGACGTTCTCCGCCACCCGCGCGATCACTTCGGCGCCCGGGCACAGCGTGTAGTAAGATTGGTCAACGGTGAGCAGCCGTTTCGTCTTCTGCACGGAATTGACCAGGGTCTCGGTGTCCATCGGCTTAAGCGAGCGCAGGTCGATCACCTCGACGCCGACGCCGTCATTCTTCAGCATTTCAGCCGCCTTCAACACTTCCGGCATGCCGCCACCCGAGCCGACGATGGTGATATCGCCGCCGGTCGTGCGCACGGCCGCCTTGTCGAGCGGGGTCGTGTATTGCTCGTCGGGCACATCCTCCATCATCGGGCGCAAGCCGTCAGCCCAGAGGAAGACGACCGGATCGGGGCTACGGATCGCCGACACCATCATGCCCTTGGCATCGGTCGGCGTCGACGGGATCACCGTCCTCAGGCCGGGGATGTGGGAGTAGTAGGTGTCGATCTCATAATCCGAGTGCTGACCGGCGAAGCCAGGGGTCTGGCCGGTCATCTCCAGAATGAACACCACCGGCATCTCCGCATCGCCGCCAGTCATGGACCTGAGCTTACCGGCGTGGTTCTGGAGCATCTGGAAGCACATTCCAGTCCCTTGGTAGGGGATGTACGTGACGGCCTTCGAGCCGGCGAGGCCGGCGCCTAGGACGCATCCCGCCATCCAGTTCTCGTCGATGCCGGTGTTGACCACCCGCATGCGTCCGAATTCCTTCTCGAGATTGATCACCGGTTTGCCCGGCGTTGACGCTACTGGTGGCGTCAACTCGAAGATCCAGATCATATCCTTGTCTGCGCGCATTTCGTACTGCACGGCCTCAAGGACCGAGTACATGAAGCTCTTTTTTGCCATTGTCGTTCTCCAATCCTTTGCATTGCCGGTTCGCGATGGAGGCTAGGCCAACTGACGGGCGGCAACGGTGCCTTCGACGAATACGTTCTTGAGGCCATCTTCCGGCTTGGCGAACGGCTGCTTGTCCGCCCATGCGAAGGCTTCCTTCACCTCCTGTTTCACGGCAGCCTCGATGGCGTTGGCCTTGGCCTCGTCGAGCACGCCCCACGCAATTAGCGTGTTGCGGCAGATATCGACCGGGTCCCTGGCCATCCAGGCGCGCACCTCGCGTTCCGGACGGAACGAGGAAATCGCCAGCGGGTCGTAGCCGAAGGCGCCGAGCTCGCCGGGCTTGGCGCCCGGGGCGCCCCAGTGATTGTAATAGCGGTAGGTCTTGGCCTCGATCAGCGTCGGGCCTTCGCCGGCGCGGGCCCGCTCCACCGCCTCCTTGGCCTTGTTGTAGACCTGCATCACGTCCTGTCCGTCCACGACAACGCCCGGAATGCCGTAGGTCTTGGCGGCTTCGGCGATGTCCTTCATCGGGACCGAGTACGAGTAGTGCGCGTACTGGTGATAGAGGTTGTTCTCGAGCACGTAGATGAACGGCAGTTTGAGCAGGGCTGCGTTGTTGAGCGCACTGTGGAAGTGCGGCGTCGCATAGGTGCCGTCGCCGCCGAAATTGACGACGACCTGCTTGCTGCCCCTGGCGCGGATGGCGAAGGCGGAGCCGGTGGCGATCACCGGACCTGGCCCGATCATGCCGTCGGCGCCCATGAAGCCGATCGACTTGTCGGAAATGTGCATTTCGCCCGCATAGCCCTTGTTGAGGCCGGTCGCCCGGAATTCGTACTCCGCCGCCATCTTCTTAATGTCGACGCCCTTGGCGACGGCGTGTCCGGTCGGCCGGTGCGTGCTGTAGACCAGGTCGACCTCCCGGAAGGTGCCCTTGTTATTCAAGGCAGCGCAGACGCCGGTGGCGACCGCCTCCTGTCCGGGGTACATGTGGTTGTAGCCGCGATAGCCCGGCTCGGTCATCATCTTGTCGGCGACCGTCCGGTCGAACCACCGGATGCGCAGGATGGTCGAGTACATGTCGGTGAGTTGTTGGTTGCTGAGATCCTTGGCCCAGAAGCCGATCTCGCCGTTGGCAACGGCGGTGCCGCTGCTCAAGGCAACCGCAGCCCCGGCTGCGGCAATCTCCATGAGAAACGTGCGGCGCGACGTGCGCCCCATTTGTGGAAGAGGGGAATCAGTATGATAAGAACGGTTTGTGGTGTTCATGGCACTCTCTCCAACATCCGACTGGTGTGAGACCGCAAAAGCCAAAATACAGTTTAATTAAAATAGTGCAGATTAGCTTTGGCGCATTGACCTAGGTCAACCCGGCATCTCCAATCGTACACGCCGGTGCGCTCTCACCACGCCACGATGACTCAGACGGGATAGCCGATGGGCTGGCCGAGCGTGATCAGTTGTTCCGGGCGCAATGCAAGCCGCTTGGCCACGGCTTCCGCCTTGATGCTGCCGATCACCACCGTCTTCAATCCGAACGCAGCGGCAAAGAGATAGACATTTTGCGATACGTAGGCTGAGTCCACATAGGCGAAGCGCACATGCTGCTCGTCCGGCGCCTCATACATGCGCGACTTGTCGGCGGCATAGATCAGAATAACCGGCGCGGTTTTCACATAGGGCTGTTCGCCGATTTCGGCACGGATGTCCTCCGCCAGCGTCCGGCGCAGGCCGTGATCTTGCGGCAGATAAAGCCAGACCCCGTCCGCCGAGGCGACGTAGATATCGGTCTCAACCGAACCATGCCAGGACGGCGCCGTCCGTCCCTTGCTCTCCGACCGGTTGATGCCGAAGGCGGTCCACAGCAGATCGGACAAGACTTGCTGGTCCAGTGGGCGCGCACCGAATGCCCGCGTCGATTGGCGCAGCGAGACCGCTTCCATGAAGGAGAGCCCACCTTCTTTGCGCGGAGTCGGAAGCATGATTGTGTCGTCCGCGGCTGCGGCCGTGAGAGAGGGGACAAGAAGCGGTGCAACCAGTCCTTTGAGCACGGTGCGGCGGCTGGTGAGCCGGGACTCATGAGGGAGATGCGTTTTCTGTGAAGGTGTTTGGGGCAGGCGCATGGGCACACTCCATCACTGATATCGAGATAGTAAATTCAATACTTGTGCTGCCGGCCTTGCGCCTTGACCTGCGTCAATGGCCCGGCGCGGAAGTGCCTGCCCGCCGGAATTGTGAAGTCTCTCGTCTTGCGCGATTGACATCCGGTTGCCCCTGCATGCAACCGGCGCCATCCTCGCAATCAACGCCGCTCTTACATCGCGCCCTCGAGCTGACGTGCCCGGTCTTTTTCCGGCTCCTCGATTTCGGTCATTGTCGCCTCGGTGAGCAGCAGGATACTCGCCACCGACACGGCGTTCTCCAGCGCAATGCGCACGACCTTGGCGGGATCGACTATGCCAGCCTCGATCAGATCGGTGTATTCCCGGCGCGCGGCATCGAAGCCGAAACTTCCCTTGCCTTCCAGCATGCGGGCCACGACGACGCCGCCATCAACCGCGGAGTTCTCGGCGATCTGCCGCGCCGGCGCGGTCAGTGCCCGTTTCAGAACCTGGACGCCGGTGCGCTCGTCGCCTTCCGTCTGCGCCTCGAGTTTCGCCACCGCCTCGGTGCAACGCAGCAGTGCCAGCCCGCCGCCCGGCACAATACCCTCGGCCACCGCCGCCTTGGTGGCGCTGATGGCATCGTCAAGGGCGTCCTTGCGGGCCTTAAGTTCCGATTCGACGGGTGCGCCGGCGCGGATGACGGCAACGCCGCCCGAAAGTTTTGCCAGCCGTTCCTGCAGCTTTTCCTTGTCGTAGTCGCTTGTGGTCTTGGCAATCTCGGCCCTGATCTGCTGGATGCGGCCGTCGATGGCCTCGCGCTTGCCGCCGCCGCCCACGATGGTCGTGGTATCCTTGTTGCTGATGACGCGGCCGGCGTGGCCAAGCTGATCAAGCGTCACGTTCTCGAGCTTCAGCCCGAGTTCTTCGGCGACCATCTGGCCGCCGGTCAGGATGGCGAAATCCTCCAGCATCGCCTTGCGGCGGTCCCCGAAGCCCGGGGCCTTCGCCGCGCAGCTTTTCAGAGTGCCGCGCAGGTGGTTGACGATCAGCGTCGCCAGCGCCTCGCTCTCCACGTCCTCGGCGATGACGAGCATGGGCTTTACAGATTTCGCCACCTGTTCGAGCAGCGGAACGATGTCGTTCAGCGCCGCAATCTTGCGGTCGCAGACGAGGACGTAAACGTCCTCCAGCACCGCCTCCATCTTTTCCGCGTTGGTGATGAAATAGGGCGAAATGTACCCGCGGTCGAACTGCATGCCTTCGACGACTTCGAGGATCGTTTCGGTGGTTTTCGATTCCTCCACGGTGATGACGCCCTCGTTGCCGACGCGCTCCAGCGCATCGGCCACGAGTTCACCGATGGCCGCATCGTTGTGCGCCGAAAGGGCCCCAACCTGGGCTTTTTCCTTGCGGGTCTTTACCGGCCGCGCCAGCTCCTTGAGGGCGCCGACGGCGGCCTGCGCGGCGCGGTCGAGGCCGCGCTTCAGGTCGATGGCGCTGGCGCCCGCCGTCACATTGCGCAATCCGTCGGCGAATATGGCATGGGCCAGAATGGCGGAGGTGCTGGTGCCGTCGCCGACGAGTTCGCCGGTCTTCTCCGCCGCCTGACGCAACATCCGGGCACCCAGATTCTCCTCCGGATCCTTGAGTTCGAATTCCTTGGCGATGGTGACGCCGTCGTTGCAGACAAGCGGTGCGCCCCATTTCCGCTCGATGAGAACCGATTTCGACCTGGGGCCGAGGGTCACGCGGATCGCGTCCGCGAGCTGACCCACCCCACGCAAGATCTTCGCCTGTGCCTCGGAACGGAACATGACCTGCTTGTACGGCATGGAACTCTCCTCAAAACTGAAAAGCCAATCCAAGACAGTGAAAGACTATTGGCTGTTCGCCCCCGAAACCCTGATCCAGATCAAAATCCGTCGTTGGCCTCGATCAAACACCTCGCACATGAATTTGGATCCTATCCTGCATGAAGGTTTCGCCCGGGTGCAGCCCCTGGTGCCGGATTTGCAGGCCGCCCATGACGCGATGTTGTCAGCCGACCATCTGGTGCTGATTTTCCCGCTCTGGCTCGGCACCCTGCCCGCCATCCTCAAGGGCTTTCTCGAGCGGGTACTGCGGCCCGAACTGGTGGACTCCGCGAAGACCGGCGTCTTCGCCAAACCGCTCAAGGGCAAGTCGGTACGCATCGTCATGACCATGGGCATGCCGGGTTTCGTCTATCGCTAGTATTACGGCGCCCATGCGCTGCGCATGCTGAAGCGCAATATTCTTGCTTTCGTCGGCGCCGGCCCGATCCGGTCGACGATCCACGGCATGATCGAGGCCGTTTCACCGGAGAAACGGAAGAAATGGCTCAGAGACGCCGAGGCGATGGGCCGCAAGGCCACATGAGCCCGTGTCTCGGCAATTTTTCGCCCAGTTTGATCGATCTCAAAGCGCGCCGTGCAATTCGTCTTCAATCTTAAACTAGTGGCGTCCGCGCAGAGCGGTGCGCCTTCAGCGAGGAGAACTCACATGGGCGACAAGACATTACGACAGGCAGTCATGGACGAGTTGGAATGGGAACCCAGCATCGGCGCGCAACATATCGGCGTGGCGGTCGAGGATGGGGTGGTGACCCTGACCGGCCATGTCGGCAGCTACATCGAACGGCTTGCTGCGGAAAAGGCCGTGAAACGGGTGAAGGGCGTGCGCGCCATTGCCGAGGAAATCGAGGTGCGCTTTCCCAGCGACAAGAAAACCTCGGACGACCAGATCGCCAAGCGCGCCCTCGACCTGATCGCCTGGGATTCGACCATTCCCAAGGACAGGATCCAGATCAAGGTGCAGAACGGTTTCGTGACGCTGACCGGTGAGGTCGACTGGTTCTATCAGCGCGACGATGCCGAGGCCGCGGTGCGGAAGCTCACCGGCGTCAAGGGCCTGTCCAACGAGATCAAGGTCAAGCCGCAGGTGCGCATCACCGACATCAAGCAGCGGATCGAGACGGCGCTCAAGCGCAATGCCGAAGTCGAGGCCGATGCCATCAAGGTGACGGTGCAAGAGGGGCGTGTCATCCTCGATGGCAAGGTCAAGGCCTGGTATGAGCGCGAACTGGCGGAGCGCACCGCCTGGTCGGCCCCCGGCGTCATCTCGGTCGAGGACCGGATCAGCATCAATTGAACAGATTCCTGCGGATGCGTGATGAACGCACCCGCAGCATTTCGAACTACATCATGCCCATGCAGAGAATGAGTTCGTCGGCCTTCTTCTTCTGGGCATCATCCAGCGCTTCATAGAGCGCCAGGGTTGCCGCGTTGGCCGACTTCATCGATTCGATCCGGGCGGTCATCAGTTCTTGGCTCAATTGCAGGCGCTCGGACAGAGT
>JANMQB010000254.1:0-5814 GCA_031370155.1 Hyphomicrobiales bacterium
CCTGGCGCCGGCCGAACGCCAGGGCCTGGCCGGCGAGCTGAAATCCGCCCTGGCCCGGCCACATATCTGAGCAAGAATCGGGTGGCTCCCAGTCCGGGCTGGGCCTATCTTGCTGACATGAACGCCATCGACATCGAAAAATCTCCATCTCGCGACTATGACTTGGTCAGGCGCAGCCTGGCCTTTCTGACCGAGAACTGGCGCGACCAACCCCCGCTGGAAACGCTTGCCGAAAGAGCCGGTGTTAGCCCCCATCATCTGCAGCGGCTGTTCACCCGCTGGGCGGGCTTGAGCCCCAAGGCCTTCCTGCAGGCCATGACCATCGACCATGCTCGCGGGCTCTTACGTGATTCCGCCAGCATTCTCGACACAGCCTATGAAGTGGGCCTTTCGGGCCCCGGCCGCCTGCATGATCTTTTTGTCACCCATGAGGGCATGTCGCCGGGAATCTACAAGGCGAAGGGCAGGGGCCTCGTCATCCGCTACGGTTTTCACGATTGCCCCTTCGGCCGGGCCCTGATGATGGTGACAGGCGAGGGCCTCTGTGGTCTCGCTTTCGCCGATGTGGGCGAGGAACGCGCCGCCCTCGCCGACATGATGTCGCGCTGGCCCGAGGCCGATTATGTCGCGGACGAAGCGGCGACCGCCCCCTATGCCGCCCGCATCTTCGAAACCGGCAACTGGAAGCCCAACCAGCCGCTGCGCATCGTTTTCATCGGCTCGGATTTCGAAATCCGCGTCTGGGAAACCCTGCTCCGGATTCCGCTGGGCAAGGCCTCGACCTATTCGGCCATCGCCGGCCATCTCGGCAAGCCCCAGGCGGCCCGTGCCGTCGGCACGGCGGTCGGCAAGAATCCCATTTCCTTCGTCGTTCCCTGCCACCGCGTTCTGGCGAAATCCGGCGGACTTTGCGGCTATCACTGGGGCCTCACCCGCAAGCGCGCCATCCTCGGCTGGGAAGCTGGTGTCGCGGCCCGTGCCGCCTGATCAGAGCTGCTTATAGAAGATCGCCGTGTCATCAAGGAAGCCCGAGGGCGAAAGCGCGTAGCCCGGAATGTGTCCGGCGCAGGCATAACCCAGCTTGCGATAGAACCCTTCGACCGCTCCGTGCGCGACCGCATCGAAGGTGATCAGCGTCAGTCCCATTTCGCGGGCTTTCGCTTCGGCCGCCCGTATCAGCAAGGTGCCGATGCCCTGCCGGCGATAGTCGCGATGCACAAGCAGTTTGGCCATTTCGCAGCGATGCGGCTGATTGGGCGCCCAAGCCCTTTCCAGGATGACAGAGCCGGAAATTTCCCGTCCGGTTCGGGCAGCGATAATCGTCTTGCTGCCCTTGCGGAGCGCAGCGCTCAGGCCGCGCCAATAGGCTTCGCCGTCTGCGGCTGAAAAGGGCGGCATGAAACTTACCCCCGCTCCGCTTGCAACAGCATCCGCCAATATTTCGCCGAGCCGTCCTACCGAGGCATTGAATTCCTCCGGGCTCAGTGCGCGGACGATCATGCCTTGGGCGTTTCCACCGAGAGGGGCCGCGAGTCGGCGCCAAGCCGGTAGACCACGGGAATACCCGTGTCGAGTTCGCGTTTCAGGATTTGCTGCGGCGTCAGGCCTTCGATCGCCATGATCAGCGCGCGCAGCGAATTGCCATGCGCCGACACGAGAACACGCTTGCCAGAGAGCACATCCGGTTGAATATGCTTCATGTAATAAGGGAGTGCCCGGGCCAGCGTATCCTTCAGGCTTTCCCCGCCCGGCGGCGCCACATCATAGGAGCGGCGCCAGATGAGCACCTGCTCCTCGCCCCATTTCTTGCGCGCGTCGTCCTTGTTGAGACCGGTCAGCTCACCATAATCGCGCTCGTTCAAGGCTTGATCGCGGATCGTCGCAAGGCCCGTCTGGCCGAGCTCCGCGAGAATGAGATCTAGCGTGTGCTGGGCCCGTATCAGCACGCTGGTATAGGCAATGTCGAAGGAAAGCCCCTTGGCCTTGAGCAATTTCCCTGCGGCTTTTGCTTCCACTACGCCTTTTTCGGAAAGGTCCGGGTCCTTCCAGCCGGTGAAAAGGTTCTTGAGATTCCATTCGCTCTGTCCGTGGCGGACGAGCACCAGCAAGCGCTCCATCGTCACTCCAATCCCAGCACATCGGCCATCGAATAGAGACCGGGCTTCTTGTCGATCGCCCACAGCGCCGCCTTCACCGCGCCGCGGGCGAAGATGTCCCGGCTCTCGGCCTTGTGAATGAGTTCGATCCGCTCGGCGGGGCCAGCGAACATCACCGCATGCTCGCCGACGACCGAACCGCCGCGGAGCGTTGCGAATCCGATATCACCTTGAGGCCTGGCCCCCGTATGACCGTCGCGGGCGCGGATCGAGCGCGCCTTGAGATCTATCCCGCGCCCCTCCGCCGCTGCCTTGCCCAGAAGCAGCGCCGTGCCCGAGGGCGCATCGATCTTGTGACGGTGGTGCATTTCCAGCACTTCGATGTCGAAATCCTCGCCGAGTGCCGCCGCCACCTTCTTGACCAGCGCCGCCAGCAGATTGACGCCGAGGCTCATGTTGCCGGACTTGACGATCCGCGCATGGCGCGCCGCCGCCCTGATCTTGGCCTCGCCCGCCGCGTCGATGCCGGTAGTGCCGATCACATGCACGATGCGCGCCTGGGCCGCCAGCTCGCTCAGCGCCACGCTTGCTGCGGGAACAGTGAAATCCACGATGCCGTCGATCCTGGTGAACAGAGCGAGGGGATCGTCGGTGATCGGGACGCCAAGATTACCGAGACTGGCGAGTGCCCCCATGTCCGCGCCCACATGGGGCGAGCCTTTCTGCTCCAGGCCGCCGGACAGTGTGCATCCTTCGGTCTCATGCACGATCCGGGTCAGCACGCGGCCCATCCGGCCCCCGGCGCCCGCGATGGCGAGTTTCATGGGATATTCCCCTTTCGAGCGGCGGTCATAGCAATGCGGCGCCGCGATGGAAAGCGCCGTAATGGCGCCACAAGGGCCTATATATTGATTTCCCTCACAAGCGGTCTTTCATGCACAGTCTGGTTCGTGGAGTTGTCTGGTTCGTTCTGGTCCTGGTCGTCCTGCCGGTCGCCGCCGGCGCGGTCATGGCCTATGGCCGCGGCTGGCCGGAAAGCTGGCGGACCGCCAACTGGTCGTCATCCGGCCTACTTCCGGAAACATCGGCGGTTCCCGCCGCCCACGTCCTGATCCTCGCGGCGCGCAGCGGAAACTGGAAATCGATCTTCGTCGAGCACCTGTCGATTGTGCTCAAACCGGAAAGAGCCACGGCCTGGACCCGTTATGATGTTGTCGGCTGGGGCTAACCGGTGCGCCGCAATGCCTTCGCAGCCGATGCCTTATGGTACGGAAACCGGCCCTATGTGGTCTTCGAGCTGGACGGGATCGAGGCCGCCAGGCTCATTCCTGAAATCGAAGGGACCATCGGGCGCTACCCCTATGCAGCGCGCGGCAGTTACACCGTATGGCCGGGACCGAACTCGAACAGCTTCGTGGCCTGGGTCGTGCGCAATACCGACGGCTTCGAAACCAAGCTTCCACCCGCGGCCGTCGGCAAGGATTATCTCGGACCGGGACTTGCCCTCGCCGATGCTCCGAGCGGCACCGGTTATACTTTAATCCTTTGCGGGAATCGCAGGTCTCACGGCCGCTTGGCGCGAAGGTGTTGAGATCAGTTTCTTCGGCGCCATTATCGGCATTGACCCGGACGCCCTCGCCGTGAAGCTTCCGTCGCTGGGCACCTTGAGTCTGCGCGATCTTGCCTTCTGATCACACGCCTTCGACGATGACCAGATTGCTGTCGGCGCAGGTCTCGAAGATGCGCAGCGCCGCCTGGTATTCGGGCGAGTGGAAACAAGCCTTTGCCGTTTCGAAGGAATCGAATTCGATCACCACATACCGGTCGCCCGATTTCCCCTTTGCCAATTCGAACTTTCCGCCGCGCACCACGAATTTGGCGCCATATTTGTCGAATGCCGCCTTGTTAGCGGCGATGTAATCGGGATAGCGCTGGGGATCGTGGATACGGACACTTGCCATCCAATAACCCTTGGCCATCGGCTAGACTCCTTCGACGAGCACGATCTCGGCCTCGCCCGCGCCCTTGCGCTTCGCCCTCGCCGCTTGGTATTCGGGTGAATTGTAGCAATTGATCGCCGCCTGCAGCGATGGAAATTCGATCACCACGTTGCGCGGCCGGCCCTGGCCTTCCATCTGCTGCGACTTGCCGCCCCGCGCCAGGATCGTCGCGCCATGTTTCCTGAAGGCCTCCGGTGCTGCCTCTGCATAGAACTTGTACTGGTCGGGATTGCTGACGGTCACATGCGCGATCCAGTAGCCTTTGGCCATTTCTCAGCCTCCAAACCCGTCCCAAAAGGCCCGGGCCTTGGCGAAGAAGCCCTCGGACTCAGGCGAATTGTTGCGGGCTTCTTTTTCGAACTCGCGCAGGAGTTCACGCTGGCGGCGGGTCAGATTGACCGGCGTTTCGACCGTCACCTGGATATACATGTCGCCATGCTGGGAGGAGCGCAGCACCGGCATGCCCTTGCTCTTCAGGCGGAACTGCTTGCCGGTCTGGGCGCCTTCGGGAATCGTCACCCGCGCCTTCTTGCCGTCAATGGTCGGCACCTCGATCTCGCCGCCCATGGCCGCCACCGTCATCGACACCGGCACCTTGCAGAACAGGTCCGAACCGTCGCGCTGGAAGAACTCATGCGGGCGCACCGAGAGGAAAATATAGAGATCGCCCGGCGGCCCGCCGCGCAGGCCCGCCTCGCCCTCATTGGCCAGCCGGATGCGGGTGCCGTCCTCGACGCCCGCCGGAATATTGACCGACAGCGTGCGCTCCTTGGTGACGCGGCCCTGGCCGCCGCAATTGCCGCACGGGTCGGAAATCACCTGGCCGCGGCCCTGGCATGTGGGGCAGGTACGCTCGACCGTGAAGAAGCCCGATTGCGAGCGGACCGCGCCGACGCCGCCGCAGGTGCTACAGGTCTTGGGATGGGAGCCCGGTTTGGCGCCCGATCCGGAACAGACCTCGCAGGTGACGGAAGAAGGCACGCGAATTTGCGCCGTCTTGCCGGTATAGGCTTCGGTGAGCGCGATCTCCATGTTGTAGCGGAGATCGGCGCCGCGCGCCGCTCCGCTAGCACCGCGACCGCCGGCCCCACGCCGGCGGCGGCGGGCGCCGCCCATGGAAACCCCGAACAGATCTTCGAAGATGTCGGACATGGAGGAGGTGAACTCAGGACCGAATCCCGCACCGCCGCCGGCCCCACGCCCGCCGCCTATGCCCCCCTCGAAAGCTTGATGGCCGAATCGGTCGTAGGCCGCCTTCTTCTGCGGGTCCTTCAGGACATCATAGGCCTCGTTGATTTCCTTGAACTTGTGGTCGACCGTCTTGTCGCCCGGATTGGCGTCCGGGTGAAATTGCTTGGCGAGCTTGCGGTAGGCGGCCTTGAGCTCCTTTTCGTCGGCATTCCTGCCGACGCCCAGAATCTCGTAAAAATCGCGCTTGGCCATGGAAAAATGTCACCGGAAGGCGGATTGTTGGAATGGCCTATAGCAGACCTCATCCCAGGGTGTGAGCCCCAAGGATGAGGTTCCGCCGATCATCATCTCGTCTTACGCCTTCTTGTCGTCGTCCTTCACTTCCGTGAAGTCCGCGTCGACCACGTCGTCGTCTGCCTCGGAGGATGCACCACCGCCCGGCGCCGGACCGGCATCGCCGCCCGCGGCACCCTGCGTTTTGTAGAGCGCCTCGCCGAGCTTCATCGACGCCTGGGCCAGCACGTTGG
>JANMQB010000260.1:0-5361 GCA_031370155.1 Hyphomicrobiales bacterium
GCGCAACCCTTCTCTTTGCCAAAAGGGAAGGAACGACCCCCCGGAAGCAGAATAACTGCTTCCACCAAGGGCGAAGCTATGGCTGAAGCCCACCGCTGTTTGAAAACTGAATATGCGGCCCGGATCGGCCCGAAGCGATCCCACGAAACCGGAGCTCCCGGCGTTATCATCTGTATACGGAGTAATTTGCGCGGACCCGAACGGGGCAACCTACAAATTTGTCATCCCGGCCCCGGATCGGTGTCCGGGGTGACGGAAATGCGGGTGATCGTTCTCGCTCAAGTAGAGGCGGCCCTACTTCTTCAGAGGCCGATAAGGCACGGGCGGGACCAGAATGACCGGAACCTGGATTTCCGGTTCGGGCTGTAGCTTGACGCGCTGCTGCCGGAGCTGTTGCTGCGCCAGCCGCGCCAGACGCCGGTGCAGGCGGAGCTCGCGCAGCCGCTTCGTCATCTCGGCGCGGTTCATCTTGAGGTATTCGGCATGAAGCCGGATCGCCTCCAAGCGGGCGCTTTCGGCTTCCTGCTGCCGCACCCGCTCATGCACTTTCAATTCGCGCTGACGCAGGCGCAATTCGTCGCGCTGGGCGAAATAGGCCTGAAGCCTCGCCTCGTCCTCCTGGCGTTGCCGTTCCTCTTCCGCCGCCAGACGCTGCTGTTCCCGTTGCAGCCGTTCCAGTTCATCCACACCCTGCTGCAGTATCTGGAAGCCCAAGGCCGCAGTCAGCGCGGCGTTGTCCTCGCTGCGGGTGAGCGCCGAAGGCGCGCCGGCATAAGCGATCTCCATCGACGGCAGACCTTCCTTTGCCTTGAGGTCGAGCATGATGGACGTGTCGATCTTGCCTTCCGCCAGCTCGGCCACCGTTTTTGCCGTGGCATCGGCGTCCTTTGTCTTGATTTGAAACGGCAAGAAGGCGGCAACGCCATTGTCGATGGTGATGGAACCCGAGATATCGCCGGCCGCCAATTCGCCGCCGCTTGCAAGACCTGCGAAGGCCGCGTCGATCCCTGCGGCATCGCGGGCTTCCGCAATGAGCCGCGTGAAAGTCTCGGGCGAGATATTGAGCAGGCGCACATCCTGAAAGGAATAGGCACCCGATCCCTTCATCGCCGCCAGCGCGCCACCGGAACTGCGGCCGGAAGTTTCAAAGCGTATCTCGATCGAGCCCTCGCCGCTGGCGACCGGCGCGCCGCCGGCAAGCCGCAATTGCCGGGCGAGATCGACCGGCAACACGACCTTGCCGTCAAGTGCGCGGCTGCCGCCGTCCGGCCGCGAGGCAAGCTCGACAACGGCCTTGCGCCCTTCCGCATCCTTGCCGAAGATCGCCATGCGGGTTTCCTCCGCCGTCGCGGTAACGCCGATCTGCACGTCGGAGGCATCGAAGCCCTCATGTACCCGCAAAGATTTAGGTGCGATCCATATTTCACCGGTGAGCCCAAGCGGCAGGCTTGCCGCAAAGGCGGTATCGATTACCGGCGCGCGGCCCGTCCAGGCGAAGAAGGCCGCTCCAAGCACATCGGTAAGTGCCAGGTCTCCGGTTTCAAGATTGCCGGTGATCTTGCCGTCCAGACCGACTGCCAGATTGCCGGCCAGCCGCGAAGCGCCGGCGCGGCCGTCGATCGCCGCGGAGATGCTCTCGCCGCCATAGCTTTCGATCTCGGCCTCGAGGACCAGGACTCCCGATGGCCGCATGGCAACCGGTAATCCCGTCACCGCCACGAGCTGCGACATATCGGTGCTGCGCACCGAGGCTTTGCCGTCGAGCGCCAGGCGGTTCGCACCAGCGCCGATGCGGCCGTCGAAATCGAATTGGCTGCCGAAGAGTTGGGCCTGAATTCCAGTCTTGAACCCCTGTTGCAGATTACCGTCAACCGAAGCCACCACCCGGCCGGGCGAAACATCGGCGGCCGCCGGTGTCAACCCCAGGAGCCGGATGATGGCGGCACTGGTGGGGCTTTCGATATCGGCGGTGCTGGCAATGTCGCCGCCGCCCTGCAGCGTTCCGGCGGCCGCGATGCCGAGTTCGCCGGTCTTGCCCTTGATGACGATGGAGGCGGCAGGACCCGCCTCTCCGGGCCTCACCGCCAATTCGCCCTTGATCCGTGTATCGCCCAGCCCCGCCGCCCAGGACGGTTCCCGGTCGCCCGGCATCAGCCCGAGCAGGCGCAACAGGCCGCGCGGATCTTCCGCAATGGCTTCGATTTCGATCTTGCCGTCAGGGCCCTTGCCGGAATCGAGGATGAGGCCGCTCGCCTCGAACCTCGCACCTTCCACCGAAGCGATCTCCAAGGTCTTGAGATCGAGCCCCTTGGCGCTGGAGGCGAGATCGACTGCCACATCCTTCGCCTCCACGCCATTGAGCCGCAGCAATCCGGTCTGGACTGTCAGCCGCAGATCGCCCGTCTCTTTCGACGGCAGCAGCATAGAGAGGAGTCCGGCCAGCCCGTCCGCACCGCTCGAGGATACTGCGGTGATGCCGCCCGGCATGAAATTGTCGAAATCGATCTCCGCCGCATCGAGCCGCAGGTCGCTCACGCTGCGGCCGCCGCTCTCGCGGCTGAACGCAGCCTTGCCCGCCACCCCGTCGATTTCATACTGGGTCTTGGCGAAGCCGATGCGATTACGCGTAATATTGACTTCGGTCTGCAGCTTCAGGCGGCCGCGGCTGCCGGTCCAGTATTTGCCGATCGTCTCCTTGCCCTCGGGCAAGGCCCAGAGCGTCAGTTGCCGGAGATCGTTGGACTCGAGAGCAAGGTTTCCGGCAAGTTCGGCGCCAGCGCTTCCGGGAAAGAACACGCCTTCGAAACGTGCCCGCGACCGGCCGGGCAGAGACGCCGAGAGCTCGTGCACCCGGATTGCCTCGCGGCCGGCTTCGAGCCTGAGCACCACGTTTTCCAGGGTCTCGCCGCCGGTCTCGAGGGCGGTGATCTTGAACGCCGTCTTGAGCGAGACGGCCTCGGGCAGGAGGCCAAGCAGGCTATCGGCAAGGGCGAGCCCGCCCCCCTCGCGCAGCAGCCGCCACGCCTCCGCTCCGGCGTATTGGTCGAGATCGATCTTCGCTGCAGTGAGTTCCGCTTCCGCCGACATCGCTGTGCCGAGGGTGAGCCGGGCGCTGCCGCTCACCAAGGTTCCGCCATTCTCCAGATCGCGCGGGGCGATTTCGATGGCGTCGAAGGCGACATGTTCGAAATCGGCCACAACTTTGGCCTTGAACACCATCGGCCGGATGCGGCCTTCGGCATCTTCCTTGCCTTCCGCGTCGGCGGCGGGTTCGATCAGCATCGTGCCGGCGATTTTGTCCCCGTCATTGGCGCCGTCGAAATTATAGACGAGGCCGGAATTATCGCCGGGCGCGATGCGGAAGCCGAAACGCAAAGCTTCGTCTTGTTTCCAGGCTCCTGTGTTGATGCCGATGTCGAGGGGCCGGCCGCGGTAGCTGACCGCGGCGCGTAAGCGCCAGGGCCCGGCAATGCCGGGGGCGGCAAGCGAGGCATTGAGATTCTCAAGCCTGGCCTCACCGCCGCGGCGCCGGTCAATGAGTCGCAATACGCCGTTGGTCAGCGTAACGCGGTCCAGCTTGACGCGATCGAGAAGCTTGTTGTCGGCAAGATCGCCGGACGGCGTGAAGCTCCAGTTGCCTTGTCCCTCGGCCCGCCTTTCCAGCGTGATCACCGGTTCTTCGATGTCGATGCTCTCGACCTGGATGTCGCCGCTGAACAGGCCGGCGAGCGCCATGCGCACCACGATGCGCTCGGCGGTGGCAAACTCGCCATCTCCAAGGCCCGGCGGATTGGCCAGATGCACGTCCTCGGCGGCAAGCCTGGGCCAGGGGAAAAGGCGTACCGAAATGGGCCCGCCGATGGTGACGGCGCGGCCGGTGAGCTTGCGTCCGTAATCCTCAAGGCCGGCGCGGTAAGGGTTGAGGTCCATGACGAAGGGCGCCAGCAGCGCACCAGCCACGGCCAGTACCAAGAGTACCCCGATATAGAGAACAGGCGATTTCCAGACAGGCATGGGCCGTCACAATATTCCGCCATGCTGCAAGAGCAAGGCTTTGCGTCAATCAGATGGCGGCGTTCTTGCCGGGATTCATGATGTTGAGGGGATCGAGCGCCCGCTTGACGGCGCGCATGAAGGTGAGCGCCGGCCCGTGCTCGCGCTCGAGATAGGCAATCTTGCCGGCGCCGATGCCGTGCTCGCCGGTCGAGGTGCCATCCATGGCGATCGCCCGTTCGATCAGCCGGTCATAGACCTGCTTGACCCGGGCGACTTCGTCCGGGTCGGAGCGGTCGCAATAGAGCACCACGTGGAAATTGCCGTCGCCGACATGGCCGACGATTGGACCGTAGAGGCCGTTCTGCGCCAGGTCCTTCTGGGTTTCGGTGACGCATTCAGCCAGCCGTGAAATCGGCACGCAAACATCGGTGGCGAAAGCCTCCTTGCCGGGCATCAGCGCCCTGGTGGCCCAGAAGGCATCGTGCCGCGCCTGCCACAGCTTCTGGCGCTCTTCCTCCTTGGCGGCGGAGACGAACGGCCCGCCGCCTAATTCACCGGCGATGGCGGCGAAAGTCTCGGCCTGTTCCCTGGTCGAGGCCTCGCTGCCGTGGAATTCGAGAAACAGCGTGGGCGCCACCTTGAGATCGATCTTCGAATAGGCGTTGAAGGCTTTGACGTGTTCTTCGTCGACAAGTTCGATGCGCGCCACTGGCAGGCCCATCTGGATGGCCTGGATGGTCGCCTGGCAGCAGGCCTCGACGCTGGGAAAAGGGCACACGCCGGCAACGATGGATTCAGGGATGCCGTAGAGCCTGAGGCCCACCTCGGTGATAATGCCAAGCGTGCCCTCGGAGCCGACCATGAGCCGGGTGAGATCGTAACCGGCCGAGGATTTCCGGGCGCGCGAGCCGGTGCGGATCACCTCGCCATTGGCCATCACCGCGGTGACGTTGAGGACGTTCTCGCGCATGGTGCCGTAGCGCACCGCATTGGTGCCCGACGCCCGCGTCGCCGCCATGCCGCCGAGGCTCGCGTCGGCGCCGGGGTCGATGGGGAAGAACAAGCCCTTGTCACGCAGATGGGTGTTGAGTGTCTTGCGCGTTACACCGGCCTCCACTCGGCAATCGAGATCGTCCGCGTTGACCGCGAGAATGCGGTCCATCTGCGACAGATCGACGGAAATGCCGCCGAAGGGTGCGGAGAAATGGCCTTCCAGCGACGTGCCTGTGCCATAAGCGATGACCGGTGTCTGATACCTGCCGCAGATGCGCACGATCTTCTGCACCTCCGCCGTTTCGCGTACGAAGGCGACAGCATCGGGGGGGGCTCCCGGATTCCAGGTCTGGTCCTTGCCGTGGCTGTAGC
>JANMQB010000269.1:0-4177 GCA_031370155.1 Hyphomicrobiales bacterium
GGGGGCTATACCGTAATTTCCCAACTTGGGTGCAAACCCTCAAAGTATAAATTTTTGGGTTTGGTTTTTTTAAAACCGGGATATCGCGGGGGTTGAAATATAACCCCTGGGGGGGCGGGGTGGGGGGCCTTGCGACAAGTCCGGCAGGCATGCGCGCGGAGACAAGTGCGAACATCGGTCGGCCTAGCACATCAGGGATCGAGGCTTCCCGCCGGATATCGGCATTCTGACAGAAACCCGCCATGCAGGCTCCGGATGCCGCAGGCTTCGGCGCGCACATCTTGCAATCCATCATCTCCGAAAGGAGAAGCTGCTGCGAAACCGGCGCATGCCGAACCGCGACCGATTGCGCCGGAATCATTCCGGCACCGGCTTGCAAGAGAACGAACGCGACCGCCGCAATCCAACAGACAATTCTTTGGGCCAAACTCTTCCGCATCTTCTGAACATAGGCGAGTGCCGTTGCCGCATCAAGTCTCGCGCAACGGGCGACTGGCTTGTCATCCCTCCCGCCACGCCCTAGACACGGGGCCAATGTCAACTTCCGAAAAGCAAACCGTCGCACTTTATTCGCTGCTCGCCAGCGCCGTGCTCGCCGGCTCCAAGCTGATGGCCGGCCTTGCCACCGGCTCGCTTGGCATTCTCTCGGAAGCGATTCACAGTCTCATCGATTTCGCCGCCACCGTCGTCACCTGGATCGCCATTCGCTGGAGCGATCGGCCGCCCGACGAGGAGCATCATTACGGCCATGCCAAGGCCGAGAGTGTCGCGGCCCTGGTCGAGACCGGTCTGCTGTTCGCGGTCACCGCCTGGATCATCTATGAGGCCGCGATCCGCTTGCTCACCGGCGAAACCCATGTCGAACTCGCCTGGTGGGCCGCCGCCATCGTCGCCGCCTCCATCGTCATCGATTTCAACCGCGCCAGGGCGCTTTCCCGCGTCGCCGCCAAGACATCGAGCGAGGCGCTGGAGGCCGATGCCCTGCATTTCAGTTCCGATATGTGGAGCTCGATGGTCGTCCTCCTCGGTCTTGCCGCCGTCTGGTGGGGCCTTCCCGCCGCCGATGCCGCGGCCGCTCTCGTCGTATCGTTTTTCGTCGGGCTGGCCGGGTGGCGCCTCGGCAAGCGGACGCTCGCCAACCTGCTCGACACCGCCCCTGAAGGGGCAACCGCCGCGGTGCGCGGGATCGTCGAGCATGTCGATGGCGTCCTGGCGATCAAGCATCTGCGGCTCCGCCCCGCCGGCGCTACCCTCTTCGCCAGCATTGTCGTCGAAGTCGCCCGCACCATGCCGGTCGACGACATGGTGAAGCTCAGGGATACGGTCCTGGCCAGGGTGAAGGAAAAATTCGCCAATGCCGACATCACGGTCACCGCCAATCCGGTGCCGCTCGACAATGAGACCGTGTTCCAGAAGGTGATGCTCATCGCCGGACGCCGCAGTCTGGCGATCCATCATCTGACCGTGCAGCACATAGGCTCCAAGCTCGCCGTCAGTTTCGATCTGGAGGTCGATGGCGAAACTCCGCTGGCCGCCGCCCATGAGACGGCGACCAAGCTCGAGAACTCCATCCGCCGCGAGCTCGGTCCCCATGTCGAAGTCGAAAGTCACATCGAGCCGCAGCCCAAACGCCTGCTGGAAGGTGCCGATGCCCCACCCCGCGAGCGCCAGGCGATCGAGGCGGCCTTGACCCGCCTGGCTGGCCGCGAGGCGCATCTCAGCGATCTCCACAACATGCGCGTCCGCCAGAACGACCACGGCGTCTTCGTCCATTACCATTGCCGCTTTGCGGCGCAGGAAACGGTCGAGGACGTGCACGCCGCCGTCGACCGGATCGAGAACGGGCTGCAGGCGAAATACCCGGCGATCCGCCGCGTCATCGCCCATGCCGAGCCCATTGGCCGCGCCCGTCACAAATTGTGACCATGCGAATTCTGCGAATCGCCGACTATCGCATCATGCCGTGGAAGAATGCCGGCGGCACAACCACGGAGATCTTCGTTTTCCCGGAAGCATCAAGTATTTCCGGCGCGCCCTTCGAGTGGCGCGTGAGCATCGCCGATGTCGCGCGCGACGGCCCCTTCTCGCCGTTTCCCGGCTATGACCGGCACATCATGGCGATCGCCGGCAACGGCATGGTTCTGGAAGGCGGCCCCGAGGGCCCGATCAGGCTTGCCGGGAATTTGGTGCCGCGCCATTTCTCCGGCGACTGGGCGATCTCAGGCCGGCTGATCTCAGGACCGGTGCGCGATTTCAACCTGATGGCCCGCCGCGACAGCTATGACAGCCGGCTTGAGATGCACGAAACCGCAGCGGAATTGCGCCTCAATGCGGCTGCATCGACACTTCTCGTCCATGTCCTTGATGGCGAGGTTGCAGCTTCCGGCCATGTCCTCGCCGGCGGCGAAACTCTGCTTCTCGGCCCTGGAGAAAAGGCAATCGCCAAGCCGCTGGCGGAACCCGCCCGCCTGGCCGTCTGCGCCATTACGCCACGTTCTTCGCCGCCGCCTCGAGCGCCTTGAGCCGTTCCACCTCGGCCGGCGGAATTTCGACCTTATTGGCCAGCGAGAAGGCCTCGTAGAAGGCGATTTCCAGGAGTCCGCTGAGGGTCTTGAGCTCGGCCGACCGCGCCAAATTCCGCAGTTCCAGCACCATATCGGTGATATATTGGGCGGTTTCCCGCTGCGTTTCGGCCGAACCGAGCCGCGGCCCCCGGCTCTTGAATGCTGCCATCCCGCTTTCGGGAGCCGTCTTTGCCATTGCATCCGCCATGAACATTATCCTCTTGTCAAAGCCGATTCAGTACTCCGCTACGGAAACTAAACATAAGAGTGTTTCATACATCGTCCAGCAATCAAAGCGTGTTTTGAGTTGCCGCTTAGGGCAATTTCTGCAGGGCATGCATGCTTGCGGCGCGGGGACGATGCCTATATGAGGCGTGCCCACCCCAACCAGGACCCCGAATGACCGTTGTCGTCGTCGAATCCCCGGCCAAGGCCAAGACCATCAACAAGTATCTGGGCCCGGACTTCACGGTTCTCGCCTCCTATGGCCATGTCCGCGATCTCCCCGCCAAGGACGGCTCGGTGCGCCCCGACGACGATTTCGACATGTCCTGGGAGGTGGACGGCAAGTCCGGCAAGCGCCTCTCCGACATCGCCGCCGCCCTCAAGGACGACGACAGGCTGATCCTGGCGACCGACCCCGACCGCGAGGGCGAGGCGATTTCCTGGCATGTGCTGGAGGTCCTCAAGAAGAAGGGCGCCATCAAGGGCAAGAAGGTGCAGCGCGTGGTCTTCAACGCCATCACCAAACAGTCGGTGCTGGAGGCGATGCGGCACCCGCGCGATATCGATCTGGCTTTGGTCGACGCCTATCTGGCGCGGCGCGCCCTCGACTATCTGGTGGGCTTCACCCTGTCGCCCGTCCTCTGGCGCAAGCTCCCCGGCGCCCGCTCGGCGGGCCGTGTCCAATCGGTGGCGCTGCGCATCATCTGCGACCGCGAACTCGAGATCGAGGCCTTCAGGGCCCAGGAATTCTGGACCCTCGACGGCAGTTTCACCACCCCCCAGGGCGCCGAATTCGCCGCCTCCCTCGGCGCCATCGCGGGCCACCGGCTGGCCAAGCTCGACATCAAGGACGAAGCCTCGGCCCGCGCCATCGAGCGGGCGCTCACGGGTGCCGCCTTCGCCGTCGATGCAATCGACTCGAAGCCCGCCAAGCGCCATCCTTACCCGCCCTTCCGCACCTCGACCCTGCAGCAGGAGGCCTCGCGCAAGCTCGGCTTCTCATCCTCCCGCACCATGCAGGTGGCCCAGCGCCTCTATGAGGGCGTCAATGTCAACGGGGAGACCGTCGGCCTCATCACCTATATGCGCACCGACGGCGTCGACATGGCGGGCGAGGCGATCGCCGCCACCCGCAACGCCATCCTCAAGAACTTCGGCGAGCCTTATCTGCCCTCGGTGCCGCGACGCTATACCACCAAGGCCAAGAATGCCCAGGAAGCCCACGAGGCGATCCGCCCCACCGAGCTCTTCCGCCATCCCGCCTCGCTGCGCAAAGCCCTCGATGCCGACCAGATGGCGCTTTACGACCTGATCTGGAAGCGCACCATCGCCAGCCAGATGGAAAGCGCCGAACTCGAGCGCACCACCGCCGATCTGGGCAGCCAGGG
>JANMQB010000308.1:0-2379 GCA_031370155.1 Hyphomicrobiales bacterium
CGACCGCAACCACGTCCGCGTCATAGAAATAAAGCCCGGTGACGGCCCAATTGGATTTCGGCTGGGCCGGCTTTTCCTCGATACTGAGGGCGCGCCGGTCAGCGTCGAAGGCAACGATGCCGTAGCGCCGCGGATCGGAGACATGATAGGCGAAGATGGTGGCGCCTTTCTGGCGCGCCGCCGCGTTCAGGCAAAGTTCCTGCAGCTTGCCGCCGTGAAAGATATTGTCGCCGAGAACCAGGGCGCCCGGGTGGCCTTCGAGAAATTCCTCGCCGATCAGGAAGGCCTGGGCCAGGCCGCCGGGATGGGGCTGTTCGGCATAGGACAGGCGCAGACCGAATTCGGCGCCGCTGCCGAGCAGGCGGCGGAATTGCGGCAGGTCATGGGGCGTCGAAATCAGCAGAATATCGCGGATGCCCGCCAGCATCAGCACCGACAGGGGATAGTAGACGAGCGGCTTGTCGTAGACGGGCAACAGTTGCTTGGAGACGGCGAGCGTCAGTGGATAGAGCCTGGTGCCCGTACCTCCCGCCAGAATGATGCCGCGCATGCGCTAGTCCTGTGAAACCGCTACCTTTGCCGACTCTGCCCATGGCGGCGGAATTTGCAAGGGCAGTCACCTGCGGTTGCGCAGAAGGTCGATGATGGCGCGCACGTCCTGGGCCCGCTCCAATGTGGTGACGAGCATGGCATCGCCGGTGTTGACGACGGCAACGCCGTCGAGGCCGATGACGGCCGTCACGGCACCGGCGCTGCTCACATAGGAATTGGACACGCCGTGAAGGATGGCATTGCCCGAGATGGCGTTGCCGCTTGCATCCTTGCCGGCGGCCCGCCAGACGGCGTCCCAGGAGCCGATGTCGCTCCAGTCCGGATCGATGGGAACCACGACGGCATGGCCGGTCTTCTCCATCACCGCATGGTCGAAGGAAATGGACTCGATCCCCTGCAACGGTGCCGCGGCAGGGAGAATGGCGGAACCGCGCGCCGTTGCGGCGGCCATGGCCTCGCGGCAGGCGCTGAGGATTTGCGGATTGAGTGCCGCCATCGCGGCAAGCAGCGTGTCGCGGGCGAAAAGAAAAATACCGCTGTTCCACAGGCAGCGGCCCTCGTGCAACAGCGCTTCGGCGCGCACCGCATCGGGCTTCTCGATGAACTGGGCGATCTCATGGGCTTTGCCCGGCGGCGTGAGCGCGATTTCGCGGCCCGCCTTGATATAGCCATAGCCGGTCTCGGGGCGATCGGGTGCTATTCCGAAGGTCACGAATTTTTCCGCTCTAGCACAGGGCATGGCCAGGCGGACGGCATCGATCAGCACCTGGGGCCGGCCGAGATGGTGGTCTGACGGCATCACCAGGAGGCAGGGATTTCCAGCCATGTCCGCGGCCGCAAGCGCGGCGAGCGTGATGGCCACCGCCGTATCGCGGGCGACGGGCTCGAGGACGATCACGGCCTCGATGCCGGCGAGATCGGCCAGGATCGAGGACTCGTGGGATTGTCCTGCCACGATGAGCGGAGCGGCGAAGCCGGACAATCCGGCGCAACGGAGAAGCGTCTGGCGGAACAGGCTCTTGGGGCCTGTCAGATGCAGGAATTGCTTGGGTGCGGAAGCCGTCGACAGGGGCCATAGCCGGGAGCCCGAACCACCCGCCAGGATGACCGGGACGATAAGGTCCGTCCGCGTCTCGCCCATGATTGCGCCCGTGCCCGCCATGTCCGTGGATCATGCGCAGATTCGCGATACCGCATCAAATGAGCTTCAACGGCGCATCGAGGGTGAGGCCCGGAAAAATGGACGTCTCGACGGTTGCGGGCTTCAGATCGAAGAGCGAGACGAGCAGCCAGCCGAGATAACGCCGCACGTCGTCGACCGGCATCAGGTCGCGGTTCTCATAGAGACTTGATTCGGCGAGGCCCGGCCAGCGGGAGGTGAGAATCTTGCCGCCCTGGCCATTGGCGAAGAGGCCGCCGGCCAAAATTGCAGCACCGCCGGTGCCGTGATCGCTGCCGCCGCTGCCATTGAAGCGGGCGGTGCGGCCGAATTCGCTGACCGCGACAACGGCGGTGTTGGCCCAGACGGCGCCGAGGCCGTCCTTCAGCGTGAGCAGCGACAGGGCGAGATCGTCGAGGGATTTCTTCAGCTTGGGGGCCTGGGCAAAGTGGGTGTCCCAGCCATAAAGCGAATAGGCGGCGATGCGGCTTTCGCCCTTCAGAAGCTTCGCGGCGAGGCCGGCGATTTCACGAACCGAGACTCCGGGATCGAGATTGTCGATCTGCATCTCCGAATCCGAGGCTATCTCGATGCGGGCGAAGCTGTCGCGCAGTTGCGGATCGTCCCGGTAGAGCAAGCGCAGGAACTGGGTGCTGTTCTTCCAGAAG
>JANMQB010000347.1:0-9871 GCA_031370155.1 Hyphomicrobiales bacterium
GCCACTCGGGCTTCACCGTCTGCGCCCTGCACATGATGAGCACGTCCGACATGACCCAGCATGTCTATGTCGACACGCCCGCACCCGAGTCCGATGCCGCCAAGGCCTCCGGCTTCTTCCGCCAGTCCTGGGGGGTGCAACTCATCGAGTTGCAGCGCTTTGCCCGCAACGGCGATGAAGCCCGCATCCATTTCGCCACGGCGGAGGGGGCGATCCCGCCCGCCGACAAGCTAGAGAACATGGGCATCAAGCTGTTCTTCGGGGTCGGCCACGAAACCACCGGCGCCACCACCTACACGGAAGCCGAGATCGGCAATCTGCTGGAATGGATCGGGCGCAATCCGGCCGAACATCACGCCGTGCTCGACGCCACCTCGATGCTTGGGGCCATGCCATGGGCTGAATCTACGGTGCGTGAGACGATGGCCAAATGCTGCATGTTCATGCCGTTCCAGAAGGCGATCGGCGGCATTTCCGGCTATTTCGTCGCGTCCTTCACGCCGCATGCGCTGGCGCTGATCGAGAAGAACCAGAAGAACCCGTCCTGGGCCATCCCGCGCCAGCTCAAGATCGCGTCTCCGGTCGATCCGAAGCGGCCGCTAACCGGCGAGCGCACAATCAATGTAGGACCGATCTACGACCCCGCCCAGGACAAGATGCTGGGTGGTGTCATCAACACCTATTCGACGCTGGCCTTCGCCGAGACCACTTTCGGATTGTTGCGCTCGGAACGGCGCATCGGTCCGGTCGCAGAGATGAACAGGCGCTCCAAGGCCAATCGCGAGGCGATCAATGAGTGGGTGGTGGCGCATCCGCTGTTCGAGCCCGGCGTTGCCGAGCCCGGGCATCGCGGCGCCGCCGTCACCCTGCTCAAGGTCAAGGATGCCGATATTACCGATCCCGCGCTCCATGCCCGGATCATCGCGCGGTCGAAGCAACTGCTCGGCTATGAGGGCATAACCCGTCCCAACGGCGAGCATGAGCGCGGCCTCGATGTGGCGCGTTATGTCAGCGCCTTTCCTGGAACCCCCGGCGACCATCGCGCCTGGATCGGCGGCATCCGCGCGCCCGAGGACGTCACCACCCTGCTCGACAACCTCAAATATGCCTATCAACGGGCCAAGATCGTTGTCCTCGAAGAGGAGCTCGCCAAGCTCGGCGAGACGTTCCCGGCTTCCGCCGCGAGCGGCGTCCGCATCCGCCAGGACGATCCAAACCGCGCCTACAAGGTTTTGGTGGCCGATCTCGTCGGCCTCAAATTCGATGCCAAGGGCAAGACCGACCGCCGCGAGGTTCGCGCCCATATCGAAGCCAGGGCCGGCGTGTTCCACGACGGCCCCATCGCCAATGAGGCGAAGCTCGCCAAGGGCAAGATCCATTTCTTCTATCAGCCCGATCTTACCACCGAAGCGAAAATCCTCACCGTAACCGATAAGGGCCAGTATGACGCGGTGATTGTCGCCGCTACATTCCTGCCCAAGGCTTCAGTTTTCAGGCTGGGCGGGGTGCGCATCGGCGCCGGCACCGGCAATATGGGCTCGGCCTCCTGGGGCGGCCCCAATGGCGAGGGCGGCGAGGCGCCCTTGATGAATACGCCGAGCTTCAACAGCCGCGCCACCGCGCAAATGGTAATGAAGGCGCTGCTCAAGGTGATACCCGGCCTGCCGGTCGGTGAACTGCACGCCCGTGTGGTGGCTGGCGACTTCGACACCGGCAAGAATCTGCGCGAATTCCCGACCGAGAAGCTCGAAGGCAAGAAGATGGCGATCATCGGCTACGGCAATATCGGCCGCGAAGTGGCGAAGCTTGCTAAGGCCTTCGGCATGCGTGTTGCGATCCATGCCAGGCCCCGCCATAAGGAGTGGATCGAGTCGGAAGGCTTCGAATATGCCGAAACCGCCGAAGCCGCCGCCAAGGGCGCCGATGTCATCAGCCCGCACACCGGGCTCGGCGCCTTCAACACCGCAACCGGTACATTCGCCAATGCCGGCGTCGTCGGCGCTTCGGTGCTCAACGCCATGAATAACGGCGCCGTGGTGATCAATTACGACCGCGGCGAGGTGGTCGACGCCGCCGCCCTCGATGCCGCCCTGGCCAGCGGCAAGGTGCGCCACGCGGCGATCGACGCCGACCTGTTCAAGGACGCAAAGACGGGCAAGCTTTCCGGCCCCATGGTGCCCTATCTGGAGATTGAAAAGCGCCACAGGGGTAAGCTTGAGCTTCTGCCCCATGCCGCCGCCGATACCGAGCATCTGTCGCGGGTCGAAGGCGCCAAGCAGGCGGTGGACCAGATCTTCGACTGCATTCAGTACAAGGCAGTGACCAATCTCAAGGGCGATCTGCCCACGGGCTATGTTAATGCCGGAGCCCGGACGGTGAAGGGCGTGGGCCGCGTCACCCAGCCCGACATCGCCAGGGCCGTGGCCGACCCGGCAACGCTGCGGGCGGCACGCGAAACGGCGGAAACATTGGCGGCGATCTGGGGGGCATTGGCAGCCACGGACAATCCCGAGCGGCGCCAGGAGCTGATCGCCCGCTATGGAGCGAAGCTGGTCAAGAACGGCAACCACTATGCCATGCTGATGGAGAAGCTCGGCCTCACGGGACCGTGTTACTAGGGCAAGTCCTTCCCCTTGACCCCGGCGGCAGGCGGCGTAGATATCATTGCATGAACGAATTTGTCCGGCCCATCGCCGCAGGCGTCGCTCCGCTGATCGATCCATTTGGGCGGCATGTGACATATTTGCGCGTGTCGGTGACCGACCGCTGCGACTTCCGCTGTGTCTATTGCATGGCGGAAGACATGACCTTCCTGCCGAAGAAGGACCTCCTGTCGCTCGAGGAGCTCGACCGGGTGTGCTCGGCCTTCATCGCCAAGGGCGTGCGCAAGATCAGGCTCACCGGCGGCGAGCCCCTGGTGCGCAAGGGCATCATGACGCTGGTCGAAAGTCTCGGCCGCCATCTGCGTACAAGCGGGCTCGACGAATTGACGCTGACCACCAATGGCAGCCAGCTTGCCAAATATGCGGGCGAGCTCTTCGCTCACGGTGTGCGCCGGATCAATGTCTCGGTCGACACGCTCGATGCGGCGAAGTTCAAGAAGATCACGCGTTGGGGCGATCTGGCCAAGGTCCAGGAAGGGATTGCCGCGGCACAGGCCGCGGGGCTCGCCATCAAGATCAATGCCGTGGCGCTCAGGAGCGTCAACGAGCATGAGATTCCGGAGATGATCCGCTGGGCCCATGGCCAGGGCATGGATATGACGCTCATTGAAACCATGCCGCTCGGCGACATCGAGGGCGACCGCACCGATCAATATCTGCCGCTTTCGGTGGTGCGTGCGCAATTGCTCGACCGCTTCACGCTCGAGGATATCCCCTACAAGACCGGCGGGCCCGCCCGCTATGTGCGGGTGAAGGAGACGGGCGGGCGGCTCGGCTTCATCACGCCGCTCACCCATAATTTCTGCGAAAGTTGCAACCGGGTGCGGCTCACCTGCACCGGTACGCTCTATATGTGCCTCGGCCAGGAGGACGCCGCCGATCTGCGCGCTCCCCTTCGCGCTTCGGAAAGCGACGATCTGCTCGACGCCGCCATCGACGAGGCGATTACGCGCAAGCCCAAGGGCCACGACTTCATCATCGACCGCCGCCACAATAAGCCGGCGCTGGCGCGCCACATGAGCGTCACCGGCGGCTGAACTTCAATTGAAGAAGATGAGCTTCAGTCCGGCTACGGCGAGCACCAGGCCGAGCGCCTTGAGGATCATGTCGCGCGGCAGGCGTTTGACACCGAGGGTCGAACCCAGCGCCGCACCGGCGATGACCGCCGCTGCATAAAAGGGCAATTGCCGGGGCAGTGATCCGACGGTGGCGAGATTGCCAAGCAGCCCCGCCGTTGAATTGCAGAGAATGAAGACCGCGGCGACGCCTGAAATGACGCGGGTTTCGGCCCAGCCGAGAAACAGAATGACCGGCGACAGGAAAATGCCGCCGCCCGTGCCGGTCAGGCCGGAGAGAAATCCGATTGCTGCACCTCCAGCAATCGCGGGAACGATGGGCGGATCCCTGATTTCCTTCGCAACCGGTGGCCCGATGGAAAACAGCAATCGTACCGCAGCAATCAGCAGGACGACGCCGACAATGGGCTTGTAGAAATGGCCGGGCAATTGCAGCGAGCCGCCGAAAAAGGCAAAGGGTGTGGCGCCGATGAGAAACGGCCACAAGACCCGCCACCGGAACACGCCGGCCAACAGGAAACGGGCCGAAACCAGCGAGGCGACGATGATGTTGAGCACCAGTGCGGTGGGCCGCATCACTGCCTGCGGCAAGCTGAAAAGCGCCATCAGCGCCAGATAGGCGGAAGCCCCGGCGTGGCCGACGGAGGAATAAAGCATCGCCGCCACAAACATGCCGGCGGCCAGGAGAATCACATTGCCATCCATGATCGCAGGCACCCCCTTCGATATGTACCAATGACTATATCGATGGGTGCAAATTGTCCAGCGCCGATCAATGACATTTATTTTCGCGTGAGTTTAGCGAGCCCGTTCAGTGCGTCGATGTCCCTGCGGTTGGCGGCCAACGACTTACTTTCAATGTTGCGGAAGCGCCGCAACACTTCCTTGCCCGCCGGCGTCAGATGCGCCACGCCGCCGCCCTTGCCACCGCGCACCGAAGCCACCAGAGGCGCCTTGAAGCAGCCATTCAATGTTTCCACCAGCAGCCAGGCGCGCTTGTAGCTCATGCTCAGTTGCCGCCCAGCTGCGGCGATCGAGCCGGTTTGTTCGATTGCCTCCAGTAAATCGGATTTTCCGGGCCCCAAGGCCGTCTCCGGACCGAGAACCAGTTTCAGGCGCAGTAGACGCGATGAGGGCATGGGCACTCCATCGTACTGATTGCATGATATGGGACCGTCTGACCGATTCAAAGCGCATTGCGCGGTTGCGTTTCTATCAGTTCACGTCCTCCGCGGGACAGGCTAGACGGAGGATGATGCTTGCTTTTCCCGCCAATGACGCCATTCGCGCCGGCCTCTTCATGGTCTTGGCCATGGCGTCCTTCGTGATCAACGACAGCTTCGTCAAGCTCGTGGGCCAAAGCCTGCCGGTCGGCGAGATCATCGCCATTCGCGGCGCCATGTCGGCCTGCTTCATCGCCGCCATCTGCCAGCGCAAGGGCGTTCTCGGCAGTTCGCCGCTCATCTTCAGCCGCAATGTGCTGATTCGCGCCATGCTCGATCTCATCGGCACGCTGCTGTTCATCACCGCGCTCATGCACATGCAGATCGCCAACCTCACCGCCACCATGCAGGCCGTGCCGCTCGCCGCTACGGTGCTCTCGGTTGTGTTTCTCAAGGAGAAAGTCGGCTGGCGCAGAACGCTCGCCATCCTCATCGGCTTTATCGGCGTCCTGCTGATCGTCAAGCCGGCGCCGCGGAGCTTCACAGTCTATGAAGCCTTCGCGCTGACCATAGTCTTGTCGCTGGCCGTGCGCGACATCATCACAAGGCGCATACCGGCAAAGGTGCCGACGCTGATCGTGGCATTAGCGAATGCGGTTTTCGTCACCGCCGGCGGTGTCTTGCTGGCGTTTACGCAGGAATTCGTCGTGCCGGAATTTTGGCAATTCGGCTTTCTGGCATGCGCCGCCGTGTTTCTGGGCACCGGCTATATGTTCATGGTGGCAACGCTGCGGCTCGGCGAGCTTTCGGCGACGGCACCTTATCGTTATTCCATCGTGTTCTTTGCCATCGTCTCCGGCGTCGCCGTATTCGGCGAATATCCCGACGGCCTCGCCTATGCCGGAATGGTGCTGGTCGTCGCCACCGGCCTCTATGCGGCGCACCGCGAGGCGCGGCTCAAAGATATTTCCAGAACGCAAAGCCCGTGAGGCAAACGGCCCATACAAGGATGCCGCGGCGCACCAGATGGGCCGGCATGCGCTTGGCCACATTGACCATGCCGTAGCCGCCGGCGATGGCGCCCGCCATCATCACAAAAGACGGCAGCCAGCGAATGACACCGGCGCGCGCGAAAATGGCGATGCTGATCAGGGTCATCAGCGTGATCGTGACATTGCGGACGGCATTGGCCTGGTGAATGCTCATATGAGAAAAGATCGCATAAATGGCGAACATGACGATGCCCATGCCGAGGCCGAAATAGCCGCCGTAGACAAAGACGGCGAATTCCAGAAGGAAGGACAGCCACAGCCATTTGCCGCCGTCGAAGGCGAAGTCGCGCTCGAGCTTGCCCTTTAGCCAGGGACCGAGAGCGAAGGACAGGGTAGCAAAGAGGAGCAGCCAGGGAATCGCCTTCTGGAAAGAGGCTTGCCCCGACCAGATCAGGATCAGCGAACCGATGAGGCCGCCCGATGCCGCCAGGACCAGTCGCAGGACCAGGTGCTTGCGCACCGTCTTGATTTCGTGGCGATAGACATAGCTGCCCACCACATTTGCCGGCAGGACCGCCACAAAGTTGGAGGCATTTGCCTCAATCTCGCTCATGCCCGCTGCTACCAGCAGGGGAAAGGTCATGAATCCCGCCCCGCCGGCCATCACGTTGATGATACCGGCCAGAACGCCGCCAGCGAATAACAGGATGATTTCAAGGATATCCACTGCGCTTCCCGCCCCGACTATTGCCCTTATGCAGGGACTAATCGATGGTTCGCAAGCGTATGAAAGACAAAGGATCGAGACTTGCGCGCCAAACTCCTCAGTCTTGCCACGGCGGTGCCGGAATTCACGCTGCGCACCGAAGATGTAGTCGGCGAAGCGGCGGCGATTTTCGCCGGGCGGCATGCCGATTTCGAGCGGATGATGCCGGTTTTCACCAATACCGGGATCGATTGCCGCTATTCGGTCAAGCCCTATTCCTGGTTCCGCGCCGATCAGGGCTGGCCCGAGCGGACCCATGCCTTCGTCGAGGGAGCATCGGCGCTGTTCCGCCAAGCCGCCACCAATGCGCTTGCCGCAGCAGACATCGAACCCGGCCAGATCGATACCATCGTCACCGTCTCTTCGACCGGCATTGCCACGCCGTCGATCGAGGCAAGGTTGCTGCATGGCATGGGATTTCGCGACAATGTGAGGCGGGTGCCGGTTTTCGGTCTGGGCTGCGCCGGCGGCGTTTCGGGCCTGTCACTGGCGGCACGGCTGGCACAGGCCGAACCCGGCTCGCATGTGCTGATCGTGGTGATCGAACTCTGCACCCTGGCATTCCGCCCCGACGAGATGACCAAGTCCAACATCGTGGCGACTGCGCTGTTCGGCGACGGTGCCGCCGCCTGTGTCGTCTCGACGGATGGCAGGAACGGCTATGGCGAGATCGAGTTCACCGGTGAGCACACCTGGCCCGGCACCATCGACGTCATGGGCTGGCGCATGGACCCCCAGGGTTTCGGCGCCATTTTCTCGCGCAGTATTCCGGACCTCGTCTTGGCGGATCTCCGCCCGGCGGCCGACGCCTTTCTCGCCCGGCATCGCCTCAGCCTCGAGGATATCGGCAGCTTTTCCTTCCATCCCGGCGGGGCAAAGGTGATTGCGGCGCTGGAACAAGCCTTCGAACTCGGCCAAGGCCATCTGCAGCACGAGCGCGCCGTGCTGGCCGATTATGGCAACATGTCGTCGCCGACGGTGCTGTTCGTGCTGAACCGGGCGCTGGAGGAGAAGTTCACCGGACGCCGTTTCATTTCGGCACTGGGTCCAGGGTTTACGGCGAGCTTCCTCACCATGCTACAATAATCCCATGTGGCTGAACCTCACCATTCTCACACTCGTCACCGTGCAACGCGCCATCGAGCTTGTAATCGCGCACCGCAATACCAAGCGCCTGCTGGCGCGCGGCGGCGTGGAAGTGGGTGCCGGGCATTATCCGCTGATCGTCGCCTTTCATGCCATCTGGCTGGCGGGGCTCTGGTATCTTGTCTGGGGCCGCGAGGTGAACTGGCCGTGGATCTTCGCCTATCTGGTGCTGGAGGCGGCGCGGGGCTGGATCATCGCGGCGCTCGGCGGGCGCTGGACCACGCGCATCATCATCGTGCCCGGCGAAACACTCGTCGACAACGGGCCGTACAGGTATTTCCGCCACCCCAATTACCTGGTGGTAGCAGGTGAAATCTTCATCCTGCCGATGGCCTTCGGATTGTGGTGGTATGCGCTCGCCTTCGGCGGCTTCAATCTCGCCCTGCTCTACTGGCGCATGCGGGCGGAAGACGAAGCGCTGAAGCCGCTGCGGGGCGAGGCTCAGCCGCCGGAAGAACCTTCGGTGTGATCGTGCCCGGCGGCGACGGCGCCGACCGGAACGATGATATACACTTCGCCCGCCTTCTCGAATGTCAGGCGCAGCGCAAAGCTGCCTCCCTCCACCAGCGGCGCCTTGAGACCGGTCATCATCACATGCAGTCCGCCGGGCTTGAGTTCGACCGTGGTGCTGGCCGGCAAGTCCAGGCTTTCGACAGGCTGCATCTTCGCAATCCCGTCCTCGTTGGTGCTCCGGTGAAGCTGGGCTTTGGCGGCGGCTTCGGTAGTAATCGACAGTAGCCGGTCCGATTCTGCTCCATGATTCATCAAGGTCAGATAGGCGGTTCCAGCCGTTGCCGAGGACACTGCCGAGGCGCGGGCAAAGGCGCCCATCACCATGATGTCACTGGCCCTGACTGCCGGCGCCAGTGCTAGGATGGCGGCGAGGGTCAAGGCGGTGGCGGCAAGAAATTCAAAGATAAGTCTGCGCATGGGAACCGGATCGCCGCAAATATGGGCGCGATTGTGCCAGATGGCGCGCGGCAGAGCGTCGCGGGTTTTTCTCGCCCTGGCATACTTGGCCATGCCGGCGCAAGGCGCCCAGCGGGTATCGCTGGAACTGGTCCTTGCTGTCGATGTTTCGCTGAGCGTCAACGATATCGAATATGGATTGCAGATGCAGGGCATCGCCGAGGCATTCCGCGATCACGAAATCATCGCGCTGATCGAAAGCCACCAGCACGGTGTCGCCGTCGTTCTCACCGAATGGACCGGTACGCGCGAGGCCAAGGTGCCCATGCCATGGCGGATACTTTCAGGCGCGAGCGATGCCCGCAGCTATGCCGATGAAATCGCTAGCCTGCCGCGCGCCGAATTCGGCAACTTCACGGCCATCGGCCATGCCATTTCCTTTGCCGTTGAATTGCTGGAGACCAATGCCTACCGCGGCGACGAACGCAAGATCGACGTCTCGGGCGACGGCCGCAGCAATTCCGGGCCGGAGCCCTCGGACACACGGCTCGAAGCGCTTACTCAAAACATCACCGTTAACGGGCTCGCCATAACCAACAACGATCCGCAGCTTGCCTCCTACTATGCCGCCCATGTGATCACTGGGCCAGCCGCCTTCGTCATCCGGGCGGAAAATTTCGAGAGTTTCGCGGAAGCTTTCCGCCGCAAGCTCAAACGCGAGCTGAGCCCAAAGATCGCCCAGCGCCGGCCAGGTCAAATCCATGCCGGCGTGCAGTGGTGAAGCGTCTTGCTGCGGCGATTGCCGCGATCCTGTGGGCCTCGCCCGCCACGTCACAGGACAAGGTGCCCGTAGCCATTGAACTGGTCCTGGCGCTCGACAGCTCGGCAAGCGTCGACCGTGCCGAATTCCAATTGCAGCTCGACGGCCTTGCCGCGGCCTTCAGCGATCCCGATGTCATCGCTGCCGTCGACCGGTTGCAGCCGCTTGGCGCCGCCGTTGCCGTCATCCAGTGGGGCGGTCCCGGCGAGACCCGGACCGTGCTGCCTTTCACCCATCTTGAGAATGCCCGCGATGCCAAGGCTTTCGGCTTCCGCATCGGCCTGATCAGGCGCTGGATGCGGGCGAGTTCAACGTCCATCGCCACCGCCATCGACG
>JANMQB010000362.1:0-3522 GCA_031370155.1 Hyphomicrobiales bacterium
CCTACAATCCGGTGAGCGACGAACTCTTCACCGCCGAAAAGGGACAGGGCGCCTTTCTCAACAACAAGCGCCTGCGGGTCGCCAACCGCAAGGACATCCATGAGGCGCTCGTCTGTTGCGGCATCCCGCACCGCGGCCGCAGCGATCATGTCCTCGCCCGCGCCGAGATTGCCGCGCTACAGGGCAAGGTGATCGGCATCCGCCGGCTAGGCTCGGCCACCCTCGAACTTGCCTATTTGGCGGCTGGCCGCTTCGATGCCCTGTGGGAGCGCAATCTCAACGCCTGGGACATGGCGGCGGGCATCCTGATGATCCGCGAAGCCGGCGGCTTCATCGCCGACTGCGACGGCGAGGCAAATCCCATGGACACCGGCAATATCCTCGCCGCCAACGCCGATCTCCTGCCGCAGATGCGGGCGGCGCTGAAGGAGGCGGGAAAGGCGTAAGATTCCCTCAGGAACCGGCAACGAAGCGATCCGGTGCCCGGCTCTTCAGCAAATAATCCCGAAAATCGCCAGCCGGCATCGGCTTCCCGAACAAATAGCCCTGCAGGAAATCGCAGCCGATGCTCTCCAGGAGAGCGGCCTGCTCGCGGGTCTCGACGCCCTCGGCGATCACCGTCTTGTTCAACCGGTGCGCCAGAGCGATCACCGAGCGCACAATCTCGCAACTGAACTCATCCTCACAAATCTTCGCGATGAACGACCGGTCGATCTTGATGCGGTCCGCGAAGATGTCGCGCAGATGCACCAGCGAGGCATAGCCGGTGCCGAAATTGTCGAAGTCGAAATGCAGACCAATGCCGCGGAGTTCGGAGAGCGTATCGGCGAGCCGGCCGCTGTGATGATCGAACAGGATCGATTCGATGAGCTCGATGCGCAGGCGTCCTTCGAGGCCGGGATGCTCGTGGTTCAACTGCCTGATCCGGGGAACGAAATCCGCCTGACGCAGTTGCGCAGCCGAGACATTGACGGCGATCGAGTCCGGCAGAATGCCCTGCGCCAGCCAGGAGTCGCTTTCGGCCGCCACCTGCTCGAGCGCGCACCAGCCGATGGCCGCGGAAAGCTCGCCGTCTTCGAGAGCCACCTGAAAGAATGAAGGCGGCCACACGTTGCCGGCGGGATCAGACCAGCGCGCCAGTGCCTCCACACCTGCCGGCGCACGGCTTCCGGCGACGACGACCGGTTGGAAATAGGCAATGAACCGCCGCTCCTTGAGCGCAATCCGCACTTTTTCGAGAAGGGTAAAACGGCCTTCCGCCCGGGCGCTCATGGATTGGTTGTAGTGCGCATGGCCACCCTTGCCCGAGGCCTTCGCCTGATACATCGCGAGATCGGCGCAGCGCATCAGCCGCTCGGCAGTCTGGCCGTCGCCGGGTGCGAAGGCGGCACCGGCACTCAGCCTGATGTTCAATTGCATGCTCTGGAACAGCAAGGGACGCTCGAGCTGGATGCGCAGCTCCTGCATGATGCGCTCCACCGCCTTGGACTGATTGCCGCCGGCCAGAATGAGGGCGAATTCGTCACCGCCGATGCGCGCCACCGTGTCCCACTCCCGCGCCACCTGCCTGAGGCATGAGGCAACGTGCTGCAGCGCCAAGTCGCCCGCCTGGTGACCGACCGAATCGTTGATCAGCTTGAAATCGTCGATGTCGATGACCACCACGCCGACGCCGGTCCCGTGCCGCGCCGCATAGGCGAGCGCCTGCGACAACCGGTCGTCGAAAAGGGTGCGATTGGGAAGCCCGGTGAGCACGTCATGGGTGGCAAGAAATTCGAGTTGCGCTTCCTTGCGCCGCTGCTCGGTCACATCCTGGATGGTGCCGAAGACCGTGGCGACCTGCGGCCCGTTGAAATGAGCTTCACCGATGGTGCGCACCCAGCGGCGGTTGCCCTTCGCGGTGATGAAAGGAAATTCCGCGTCCCAGCCGGCGCCGGTACGGCAGGCCGTCTCGACCACCAGGCGGATATCATCCTTGGCCTTGCCGTCATAGAAGTCGATGGCACTGTTCAGATCGAAATTCTTGCGGTTTTCGATCTCATGGATGTCATAGGTACCGTCCGACCAGGTGAGCCTGGCTTCGGCCACGTCGAATTCCCAGGCGCCGATCCGCGCCAGTTTCGAGATCTGCGCCAGTAGCCGGCTGTTGCGCTGCAGTTCCGCCTGCTGGTGCCGGTTGCGCGCCAGGGTATTGCGCAGCGAACGCGCCGAAGTCAGATAGCGGAGATTGATCCGGAACAGGTCCATCAGCGATTGGCCGAGCTCGGCCAGCCGCTTGATGTCCACCATATCCGCGGCGGAGAAATCGCGCGGTTCGTGAAAGGCTACATAGAAAGCGCCGGGCTTGTGGCCGGGCCGCATTGCTACGGGTACGGCGATGAAGGCGCGATAGCCGTGTTCCAGAAGCCGCTGCGGGTTGGAGATTCGGGGATCATTCGCAACATCGCTAACGGCAAGCGGTGCCGCCGCCTCGACGACGGCCTGGGTGAGCGATTCCGAGCGGTGGAAGGTGGGAGTGACCGGCCCGTAATGGGACTTCAGCCAGACACGATCATCGTTGAGGAAGGCGAGTGCGGCGATCGGTGCATCGAAGTGGCGCGCCGCCAGCGCGCACAGCGACGCGAGTTGGGTTTCATAGGACTGTTGGACGGTCGTGTAATGCCGCAATGCTGCGGTACGCCCTCTCTCCGTTTCCTCGCCCCCCATAAGAAGTCCGATCCTTCTTCGCTGCCGGATCGGGCGACACTAACGTCGGGCATTTAAGGAAGAGTGTCTCGCTGGTTGCATGCCGTTCAAACATACAACTATAAGGAGAAGTCAGTTGGTCAGCGCCCTATTGGGGGCGCGTGCCGCGGGCCGGAAGTTCGACCTTTTTCGGCAATGGCAACAGGCCTTCGCGCTGCAGCTTCTTGCGCTGCAATTTACGCGCACGGCGCACCGCTTCGGCCTTTTCGCGGGCCCTTTTTTCCGATGGCTTCTCGTAGTGTCCGCGCAACTTCATCTCGCGGAAGATGCCCTCGCGTTGCATCTTTTTCTTAAGCGCCTTCAAGGCCTGATCGACATTGTTGTCACGGACGACGACTTGCAAGTGCTACCTCGGATTGGTCAGAAATGGGAACCGGCAAACGAGGCCGCAACGGGCCTCCAAAAGTGGCGGGCAAGATAGCACAACTCCTCAATTCTGTCGAGGGGTGAGCCGGTTAACGTGACCCATTTTCCGGCCGCGGCGGGCTTCCGATTTACCATAAAGGTGAATGGCGGTCGCAGGCTCGGCGGCAAGCTTGGCCCAGGCCTCGGCCTCATCGCCGAGGAGATTGCTCATCACCACATCGCAATGCCGCGCCGGATCGCCCAGGGGCCAGCCGGCGACGGCGCGCATGTGCTGCTCGAATTGCGATACCAGGCAGGCATCCATGGTCCAGTGGCCGGAATTATGGACACGCGGGGCGATCTCGTTCACCAGCAGCTTCTCTCCCGTGACGAACATCTCGATGCCGACGATGCCGACATAATCGAGTGCCG
>JANMQB010000404.1:0-3432 GCA_031370155.1 Hyphomicrobiales bacterium
CCCGGCTATGTCGGCTACGACGAGGGGGGTGCTCTGACCGAAGCGGTCAGGCGGCGGCCCTATCAGGTGGTGCTGTTCGACGAAATCGAGAAGGCGCATCCCGACGTCTTTAACGTGCTCTTGCAGGTGCTCGACGACGGCCGCCTCACCGACGGCCAGGGCCGCACCGTCGATTTCAAGAACACGCTGATCATCATGACCTCGAATCTCGGCTCGGAATATCTCGTGAACCTGAGCGAGGGACAGGACGTGGACCAGGTGCGCGAGCCGGTGATGGCCACCGTCAAGGCGCATTTCCGCCCGGAATTCCTCAACCGGCTCGACGAGATCGTGCTGTTCCACCGGCTGAAGCGCGAGCACATGGGCTTAATCGTCGATATCCAGGCGGTTCGGCTGCAGAAATTGCTCAGTGAACGGAAGATTTCGGTGGTGGTTTCGGACGCCGCGCGCAACTGGCTGGCCGAAAAGGGCTACGATCCGGCTTATGGCGCCAGGCCGCTCAAGCGGGTGATCCAGAAGTCGCTGCAGGATCCCTTGGCGGAAGAACTGCTGGCCGGGCGGATCAAGGACGGCGACACGGTCGATGTCGGCGTGGGCGAGGGCAAGCTGACGCTGCACTGCCGCCACGACAAGGCCGCGGCGGCGTAACGGAGCCTCAGAAATTCCCCTTCTCCCCGCCGCATGCGGCAGGGAGAAGGGGAAATGAGAGAGAGGCCGGCGCGAGCCAGTTAAGCCGCAAGCCGCTGAAAACGGCGGGGTTCGCCTTACGGGGAAACCTGGGCGACCTGAAGGGCGGACGGCGCCGTCATCATCATCGCCAGCACCCGCTGCTTGAGTTGCTTGAAGCGGGTCAGTTCCTTGCCGGCCAGTTGCTTGCCGCCCGCCGACTTGATGCGGGCAGGATTGACGGCGCGGTCGTCGATGCGGACTTCGTAATGCAGATGCGGCCCGGTGACGCGCCCGGTCGCGCCCACATAGCCGATAATCTGGCCCTGGTTGACTTTGGTGCCGGGGCGGATGCCGGCGGCGAGCTTGCTCATATGGGCGTAGAAGGTTTCATAATTGCCGTTATGGCGAATCTTCAGCGCAATGCCATAGGCGCCGCTGCGACCCGCCAACTCGACGGTGCCGGCGCCGGCGGCGCGGATCGGCGTGCCGGAGGGAGCGCCGAAATCGACGCCGGTATGCATCTTGGAATAGCCGAGCAGCGGGTGGACTCGCATGCCGAAGCCGGAGGTGAGGCGGGCGCCCGACACCGGCGTCCTGAGCAGGGATTTGGTGGCGCCGCGGCCGTTCTCGTCGAAGTAATCGGTCTGGCCGTCGGCGGTGGTGTAGCGGAACAAGGTCCTGGTCTTGCCGGACAAGGTGAGCTGCGCAAAGTGCAGGACCTTGCGCTTTGACGACGAGCCGGTGAGCGGATTTCCGTAGAAGACCTCGAAGCTGTCGCTGGCCTTGACCTGGCGCTGGAAGTCCACGTCATAGGCGAAAACCCGGGTCAGCTCGGCGACGATATAATCGGGAACCTTGTTGTCCTTGGCGGTGCTGTAGAGGCTGGAGCCGACCTGCGACTTGGTGCGGAAGTGATTGTACCGGGCGTATCGCGACTTGGTGGCCCCCTTGACGCCCGCGATGGAAGCGACAAAGCGGCCGTCCTCGTCGGCCTCAACCTTGATTGTCTCGTTCGGCCCCGGCTTGAAGGAGATTTCCACCGGGTAGGTGACATCGCGGCCGTAGAAGTCCTGCTGGCGGTCGAGGGTCAGTTCGAATTCGGTGCCGGCCTTCATCATCCTGGCCGGAAGGATGGGCTCGATGGCGGCAACCAGCGCCTGGGCGGCATCCTTGGTGACCCCGCGATCGACCAGCTCGTCGATCAGCGTGCGGCCCTTGGCAAGCTTGAAGGTTTCGTCGATGGGCTCGGCCGGCGGCGTCTTGGAGATGGTGGTGATATTGGAGGACTCGGTTTCGACCGACTGGATTTCGGCGTCGAGAACGAAGGGCTTGCCGGCGCCATAGGGCAGTTCGCCGGAGTTTATCTGGGGGTAAAGGTTGTCACCGGAAAAATCGCGTTCGGGAACGACCGGCGCGTCGTTTTGCGGCTGATAGGCGTCGGACAATTCCTTGAACGACCGCAGGGCGACTTGTTCGAGCTGGCCGGCGGCGTCGCCCTTGAAAAGCGGCGCGGCCGTCTGCTCGGATTTCTGGACTGAGGCAAAAGCATCGCGCGGGGCGGCATTCTGGCCGAAGATGCTCAAAACCGCACCACCCACCAGCAGCGATCCGGCAATGCCGGCCGCACAAGTGGTTAACAGCCAGCGGTGATGGACGGGCTCGATATCGAAGGGACTGTTAAGTTCGGAATCGCGGGAGGTGGAACGCACCGGAATAAGCGGCCGGCAGACGATTGCCGGTCGGCGCCCCCGATGTGAAACGAAGCGTTCCTTCAAGTCCCCAATCCCCACTTTCGGACGGCCTGCCCGATTTTTTTATTGCCGTGCCGATCTTCCCGCTGCGGGTTTCCCCCGCTTTGTACCTTCTCCGACTCGGTCAGCCGCCGTCTCGCAGTTCCGCCGCAGAGCCGCCCGGAAAATGCCCAGACATTCCGGATAAGTCAACCGGATTGACGGGCCCCGCGGCGAAGGGCGAAGATTGGCGCAGGATCGGCGCCGTTTCATCTTTCACAATCGCCACGGAATGCAGGCTCCCACAGTTTCGCAATAGACGGTTTCGATTCCGTTAACCACGCGAGGTTCTGTCGCAATCGTGGCGACAATGCGGCGGGGCCGGTTCCTCCGCTCATGCGAATGCGGAGCCCGCCGCGGGGCCGGCTGTTACACCGCGCGAGAGACGAGAAATCCAGGTTTTCCATGGTGTTTCTGCGACCGCAAATTTTTGCGACAATGTGCTTGACACCCCGCGCGGGGACCACATATAACCCCGGCCACTGAGGGATGCGCGCCGCTCGCCGGTGCCAACATCCCTGTGTGCATTCCTGATGTAACTGGCCTGAAGCTGCCGGTACCACCCGAAAGGGGACCGGCAACGATTTGTGTCCGATGCATTGGACCGGAGGGTTACGAAACTCTCCCCGCTGTTTGACATCGTTGAAGAAAGAAAGAGAAACGCAGGCGGCGAGTGTCCTGGCGGTTCGCGAGGGTAACCTCGTGGACAACCGAAACATCGGTCGTTTGCGTTTATCAAGAGAGCCAATAGCTTCGGTGGAAACATCGAGACTACATGGTTTCTCGTCAATGTACGCAATGCGATCATTTTCCGGTGGCTTCGGTCATCGGGGAGCTGTTTCAAACTTGAGAGTTTGATCCTGGCTCAGAACGAACGCTGGCGGCAGGCTTAACACATGCAAGTCGAACGGGTGTAGCAATACATCAGTGGCAGACGGGTGAGTAACACGTGGGAACCTTCCTAGGGGTACGG
>JANMQB010000407.1:0-4806 GCA_031370155.1 Hyphomicrobiales bacterium
GCCCACTGCGCTGGTGCTGGGGGCCGAGGGCAAGGGCCTCAGGCACCTGACGCGGCAGAGCTGCGACGTCCTGGTGCGCCTCGATCTGACGGGGCCGATCCGGAGCCTCAATGTGTCGAATGCCGCGGCGATCGCCCTCTACGCCCTCAGCCGCCCATGAAAAAGGCCGGACGTTTTGGGCGCCCGGCCGCTCCTGACGCCGTCCCGGCGTTAAGGAAGTTGCCTTATTCATAGGACCTGCCGGGGCTTCCGGCAATGGCCTGCTTGCGGCGTGGTTCGCCAATGATTAAGGAGAAGACGGCCGCCGGCTTAGCTCAGTTGGTAGAGCACCTGATTTGTAATCAGGGGGTCACAGGTTCGAGTCCTGTAGCCGGCACCGGGTGGCAGCGACGGCATCAGACAGTTTCTTAAGCCAGGAACATGGGACATTCCCTCCATGACAAGAGCAATACCGCAAACCCTGCATTGGCTGATTTTCGCGGCCTTTCTGGTGATCCCGCAAGTTCCATTGGCCTATGGGCCCGCCTCTGTCCTCTTCGAGTATTTGTTTCACATTGATCCCGCGCGCATCAATTACGGGTTTGCGCTCTCGCGGATTCTGCTGATTGCGTGGATACTTGCCCTTGTCTTCCTGCAAGCTCCGCGCCGTGTGGAGAGATTGATACGAGAGGCGGCAGGTAGCTGGACATCCATCGCAGCCATCGCAATCTCCGTTGGGCTCGTTGGCCTGTTTATTGGTGTGTTTCTAAGCGATGGTCCCAATCCGTTTTTCAGCTCAATGGCAAATCCCAATCAGATGTTTCCGCTGATCTATCGTGAAGATCATCTCATGGAGAATTTAACCGCTGTGAGCCTGTTCTTGAGCACCCTGTTGCTTCTGGTTTCCGCCATCCGGCAGCGCACTCGCTCGCTTCTGGTCGCAGGAATGCTACTTCTCCTGGCCGTCTTCGTTTTTGTTCTGGCAGGCGAGGAAATCAGCTGGGGTCAGCGGATAGCTGGGTGGCAGTCGGAAGGCGTATTCAATCAGTATAACGTCCAAAACGAGACCAACCTTCATAATTTCGTGGCCGGAAAGACCACGGGGCACGCCACGATATGGATCATGGCAGCACTCACATTCTGCGCGGTCTATGCCGACCGAATCGTGCAAGCCCTTCCTGTCGCAGGAATGCGGGTGCTCATTCCGTCTGAAGGCATTCGTATCTCCATCGTCGTAGCCGCGCTGGCAAGTGCACTTACGGTCCAGAACGAATTGGTCGAGGAAGTGATTGCGTGGGTGTTGCTCTGCTATTCGGCACAGCTGGTTTGGCAAAGTTCCGGCCGTGTCGATGGTTCCTGACGGCGAATCGATCGACAGGCGAGATAATGGGCACTTTCGGCAAGACGGAAATAATTTACGGGGGCACCGCCGGGTTGAGAGCCTCCAAAACCTCCGCGCCAGCCATCTGAAAGCAACTCGCAGATTGGAGTTAAGACTGTTTTCTTAACTACTGGAGGTTTGGACTTTTGCGTTACGTCAACATTTGCACCAATTCCATAGGGCGACTTAACTAAAAGTTGTCGAAAATTCAAACGCCCATTGACTAACAAAATCCTAATTACTAGTAATGAAACGGGGCAGGGATGGCGAACATTGTACAGGCGTATGGACAATCGGCCAGTTGGTCGGGATGGTGGCTCGAACGGTCATCATGCAGCCGGTAGTTCCAGCACCGTAAAGTTGCGGGGCTGGTATCCTGAAGAGCTGGGGAATGTATATTCCTTCCCTCAGGGAAAGAAACTTCACAGATTTTTCGTCGGATGGACCGACACCTCGCGGGCTTCGGCTGGCTTTGTCGAAGACGTTTTTGATTTCGCCGGCGCGGCCCTGCTCCTCATCGCGCTCGCTCCGGCTCTCCTGCTGATCGCGGCCGCCATCAAGCTCGACTCGCGCGGGCCGGTTTTCTTCAGGCAGGAGCGGCATGGCCGCCGTGGCATGATCTTCCGTATCTACAAGTTCCGTACCATGCATGTGCTGGAGAGCGGCGCATCCGCCGTGCAGTGCCGCAAGGACGATCCGCGGTTGACCCGCGTGGGCGCTCTGCTCCGAAAGGCCAGCCTGGATGAGCTGCCGCAGCTCATAAACGTGCTGTGTGGCGAAATGGCGCTCGTCGGTCCGCGCCCGCACGCCATCAGCACCGATCGCGAATTCGGCCCGCGTGTCCGCCGCTATGGGCAGCGCTACACGGTCAAGCCCGGCATGACGGGACTGGCGCAGATCCGCGGCTACCGCGGGCCTACGGCGACACTGGCCGACATGGCCACTCGGGTTGCCAGCGACCTCGAATATGTGAAACACCGGTCATTGGCATTCGATCTGTGGATTCTGTTCAAGACGATCCCCGCCGTGTTTGGCGGCCGCAACGCCTTCTGAGGCCGAACCGCCTCTCTGCATTCATGATTAAGTTTTTCCAAATCTTGCAACCCATTGCGGTCCCGCAGCGAATCGCCATTCCATGGCGCTGCGGACGGTGTTCCGGCGGGTCTAGGCCAATTTGCCTAAAAGCCTAACAATTCCCAAGAGCGGTATTTAAAGCGGCTCTGCGAGTCTCCCCCCGGGTTTCTGGAGGGAGGTTCAACATGCAGGGTCGCAGGATTGCAGCATCTATAGTGGCGCTCGGTTTATTGGCCGGGATAGCGGCAACGGAGGCGAGCGCTTCCTATGAAGACGGATTTGGCCAATATCGCAAAGTCCCAGTCCGCAAGATCAGCCGCAGGGGCGGCAAGCTGCCGCCTTTCGCTTATATTCAGATGTGCGTGAAGAACCCCGGCCTGTGCCAGAATCGGCCGGGCCGCTTGGCCAAGGTCGGCAGCAAGGTGCGCATGACCGGGAAGCTGCACACCCAACTGGCCAGCGTCAACGCGGCCGTGAACCGGAAGATCAAGCCGGTGCGTGACGGGAAGACCGATACCTGGAACGTCAACGTCTCGAGCGGCGACTGCGAGGACTACGTGCTCACCAAGAAGGCCCAGTTGCTCGCCAGGGGCTGGCCATCCAGCGCGCTCTCCATCGCCGTGGTCAGGACGCGCGGGGGCGAGAAGCACGCCGTGCTTGTCGTCGACACGACGAATGGCCGCTATGTGCTGGACAATCTTAACCGCAACGTCGTTCCGTTTTCGCGCGCGCCCTATCGCTTTCTCACCATGCAGGTAGCCGGCTCCAGCCGGACGTGGCAGCCGCTCTAGACAGGATTGCAGCCCGCAATCAGGGAAGATCATTGCCTTTCATCAATTGGCGGACCATTCCCGCAAAGTCGTTTTTTTGTTCCCGCGTGGCTGTTGCATCGACTAGCTCCGCGAGCATGTCGCGAATGGCCGGCTGCGACCAATAGGTGCGGGCAAGTTCCCGCCTGAGATCCCAGCTTTGCAACATGACCGTCACATCGAGTGCCGCCGTCCGGCGCAGGTCCTCCGGCATCTGCTCCCAGCGCCGCAGCGCGAACAAGAGCCGGGCCGGCATGATCCAGCCCTCCCGCGCGCCCGTCCGGTATGACATGCGCAGCGAGTCATCGACCCCAATATCGTCCGGCCCGGAGGCGGCGAGCAACCGGGCGCGGTGAAACCATAATGCCGTGGACGCCGGCATTTCCCGCAGCGCCGCTTCGATCGCTCGCAAACAATCGGCCGCAGTTGCGGATGCCGCGGTCCAGTTGCCTGCCGCCATGGCACGGCGTCTCGCAGTCTCACAATCGGCATAACGGCCGTATACGCCGGGCTCCGGCAGCAGGTTGGCCATGCGCAGCCCGACCGGGCCCAGAACGTACTTGCCGGCGTTGGACGGATTAAACAGCCGGTATTCCTCGAGCCAGAGCGCGCGCGGTGTCGCAATCTCGACCGCGAGAATGTAGGCCGAACCAAGCAAAGAGAGGATTCCGAAGAACCCCGCCAGATAAACCACGGCGATCTTGGAGCGAATGTTTGTGGCAGCCGCTTCCGTGCGCCCGGTGACGTTGTCCGCGGGCGGGGCAAGCGGCTCAGTAATAGGCATAATTCGCGCCGGAATAGCCGTAACCGGTCAACATGTTGTTGGCCCGGTTCAGGACGAAATACAGAGGCGGCGCCACGGTCTGCCGTTCCATCTGTTTGACACCCGCAGCCACCTCGCGTTGCCCCGTGGCGCCATTCCGCACCACATAAAGTATCGCGTCGGCGCTGCGCTGGAGTACGAGTGCGTCGACGACCTGTCCCACCGGAGGACTGTCGACAATCACGATCTCGTAATTCTGCAATGCGCGTTCAGCGACGCTGCGGAACCGCTCCGAGCCCAGGATCAGGTCGCTGGCGATGTCGCCCCGCTCGCCGGCAAACAGCACGTCGAGTCCGGTAGCCGGATCGTGCCAGACGAATTTGGAAAGGTTGGAATCACTCGGTTTGGCCATGATCGCGTCGATCAAGTCGGCCGATTGCTTGACGCCGAAATACGCGGCGATCGACGGCCGCCGCAAATCCGCGTCGAGGAGGAGCGTGCGCCGGCCCGACTGAGCGAAAGACTGAGCCAATGAGGCGGCTACCGTCGTCTTGCCTTCTTCCGGCTCGGTCGATGTCACCAGGATCATCCGGCCCTCGCCGCCAGCCGATGCACTTTCAATTCCAATCCGTACCCGCCTGATCGACTCGACGAATGCCGAGTTTGGCGCCTTGACTGTGGCAGCAGCCGGATCACCTTCGCAATCCACAACGTTGGCGATGACCTGATGGCCACCCACCGTCTCGAGCTGCATCGCCGACGTGAATCCGCCGATGTAATAGTGGCGCAGGAGTCCGGCG
>JANMQB010000409.1:0-4557 GCA_031370155.1 Hyphomicrobiales bacterium
GGTCGATGCCAAGCGCCAGGTGATCGTGGCGGCCGACGTGCCCCCCGCCCAGCTCGACACCATCGACCAGCGCATGCGCTCGCGGCTGATGGGCGGGCTCGTCGTGGATATCGAGCTGCCCGACCTCGAACTTCGCCACCGCATCGCCGAGGCGAAACTCGCAGGCCTGGTTGAGCGCGATCCCGCCGCGGCCATCGCTCCGGAAGTGGTGGAGTTCATCGCCAACAAGATCGTCGGCGGCGGCCGCGAGATCGAGGGCGCGCTCAACCGGGTGATGGCCTATCAGCAATTCAGCCACGCTCCCGTCACCCTCGACCTCGCCGCCATGGTGCTGCGCGACATGTCGGTCAATCCCGATCAATGCCGCATCAAGATCGAGGACATCCTCAAAGTGGTGGGCCGCCACTACAATGTAGCGCGCACCGACCTCCTGTCGCCGCGCCGCGCCCGCGCCGTGGTGGTGCCGCGCCAGATCGGCATGTATCTGGCCAAGAAGTTGACGGCCCGCTCGCTGCCCGAGATCGGGCGCCGTTTCGGCGGCCGCGACCATTCCACCGTGCTGCATGCGGTGCGCAAGATCGAGGAGTTGGTCAAGACCGACGACCGGCTGGCCCGCGAGGTGGCGCTGCTGATCCGGCTAGTGGAACAGGCGTAGATTGCCATTGAAAACCGGGTCTTTCCGGGCCAATGTCTGCGGCCCGCCGGCAGCGGCCGCGGGGGCAAGACAGGGGGCGATCCGCGAATGCGTGTGACGATTGAACGGTCGGCGTTTCTGAAGGCGCTCAACCATGTGCAGAGCGTGGTCGAGCGGCGCAATACCATCCCGATCCTGTCCAATGTCCTGGTGCAGGCGGAAGCCGGCCGGGTGCGGCTCACCGCCACCGACCTCGACATCGAGATCGTCGAGAGTGTTGCCGCCGAAGTTGTCAAGGACGGGGCCGCCACGGTTCCCGCCCACATGCTCTACGATATCGTCCGCAAGCTTCCCGACGGCGCCCAGCTCGATCTCGACCAGGGCCTGGATTCGAGCCGCGTCTCGATCGTCGCCGGCCGCTCGCGCTTTGTCCTCCAGGCCTTGCCGCATGAGGATTTCCCCGATCTGGCGGCGGGCGAGTTCGGCCACGGCTTCACACTCTCCGCCGCCCAGCTCCGCGGCCTCATCGACAAGACGCGTTTCGCCATTTCGACCGAGGAGACCCGCTATTATCTGAACGGCATCTATCTGCATGAGGTGCCGCAACAGGCGCTGCTGCGCGCGGTCGCAACCGACGGCCACCGTCTCGCCCAGGCCCAGATCGCCAGGCCGGACGGCGCCAAGGGCATGCCCGGCATCATCGTGCCGCGCAAGACGGTCTTGGAAGTCGTCAAGCTCATCGAAGGCGAGGAGGGCGATGTCGACGTGGCGCTGTCCGCCTCCAAGATCCGTTTCACCGCCGGCCATTTGGTGCTCACCTCGAAGCTGATCGACGGCACCTTCCCCGACTATGAGCGGGTCATTCCACGCCACAACGACAAGCTGCTCAGCGTCGATACCAAGGTTTTCTCCGATGCGGTCGACCGGGTCTCGACCATCTCGATGGAAAAGGGCCGGGCGGTGAAGCTCAATATCTCCGGCGGCAAACTGGTGCTCACCGTCAACAATCCTGATTCGGGCTCGGCCGAGGAGGAAATCGCCGCATCCTACGACCATGATCCCATCGATATCGGCTTCAATGCCCGCTACCTGCTCGATGTTGCGGGCCAGGTCAAATCCGACACCATGAATTTCAACCTCGCCGATGCCGGCTCCCCCACCATCATCCGCGACCCCGGCGATGAGCAGGCCCTCTATGTGCTGATGCCGATGCGGGTATAGTGCTGTTGCTGTGACCGACAGAATCGCACCGGCGCTGACCCGCCTGACGCTGACCGATTTTCGCAACTATGCCGGCCTCAGGCTGGAGACCGCGGCCCGGCTGGTGGCGCTGGCCGGGCCCAATGGCGCGGGCAAGACCAATCTGCTCGAGGCGATCTCGCTGTTCGCGGCCGGCCGCGGCCTCAGGGGGGCGGGCTATGACGAGCTGGCGCGCCACGGCGGCACCGGCGCCTGGGCGGCCGCGGCGGAACTCACAACCGCCGCGGGCCCCGTCTCACTCGGCACCGGCTGGACGCGAGCCGGCGGCGATGGCGATGCTGCAAGTCAGTCCCGGCTGGTCATCATCGACGGCCGTGTACAGAAAAGTTCCGGCGCCTTCGGCGACCATGTGCGGCTGATTTGGCTCACCCCCGCCATGGACCGGCTGTTCGCCGGCCCCGCTTCCGACCGCCGCCGCTTTCTCGACCGGTTGGTAACCGTGTTCGACCCCGAACATGCCTCGCGGGTTACGGTCTTCGAGAAGCTGATGCGCGAGCGCAATCTGCTGCTCGAGGATCGGCGTCCCGATCATGCCTGGCTCGAAAGCCTCGAGGCTCACATGGCGGAGGCGGGCATCGCCATTGCCGCCGCCCGCACCGCCGCCGTCGAAACCCTGCAGCGCCACATCGGCGAAGGCCGGACCAGCAGCGCCTTTCCGTGGGGCGAATTGGCGATCGACGGCGAGATCGAAGCCCTCGTTGCGGCAACGCCGGCAGTGCGCGCCGAGGATAAATATCGTAGTATTCTCGGCGATTCGCGAAAGCCCGACCGGGCGGCGGGGCGCACCTTGCGCGGGCCCCACCGCAGCGATCTGGCGGTGGTCCACGGACCCAAATCCATGGCCGCCGCGCAATGCTCGACGGGCGAGCAAAAGGCCCTGCTGGTCGGCTTGATCCTGGCGCAGGCCCGTGCTGTGAAGAGGGAGGTCGGAGCCCCGCCCATCCTGCTTCTCGACGAGGTGGCGGCCCATCTCGACCGGGCCCGGCGCCAGGGCCTTTTCGCAACGCTGGCTCACCTGGGATGCCAGGCCTGGATGACCGGCACGGAAGTAGAATTGTTTGCGGGGCTGGGGCGTGAAGCGGCGGTTTTCCATGTGGAGGCCGGGCGGATTTTGGAGACGGTGAGAGCTTGATGTCAGAGCAATTGAATGCCGGCGTGGAAGCCTATGGCGCGGAATCGATCAAGGTCCTGAAAGGACTCGATGCGGTGCGCAAGCGCCCGGGCATGTATATCGGCGACACCGACGACGGCTCGGGGCTGCATCACATGGTCTACGAAGTGGTCGACAACGCCATCGACGAGACGCTGGCGGGCTTCGCCGACCGGGTGACCGTCACTCTCAATGCCGACGGCTCCTGCACGGTGACCGACAACGGCCGCGGCATACCCACCGACATCCACCCGAGCGAAGGTGTGTCGGCGGCGGAAGTCATCATGACCCAGCTTCATGCCGGCGGAAAGTTCGACCAGAACTCCTACAAAGTCTCCGGCGGCCTGCACGGCGTCGGCGTGTCTGTGGTCAATGCGCTGTCCGCGTCGCTGCAGCTGCGCATTTTCAGGAGCGGCAAGGAATATTCCATGAGCTTCACCCACGGCGAGCCCGATGCGCCGCTGAAAGTGGTGGGCGAAGCGCAAGGCAAGCGCGGCACCGAAGTCACCTTCCTGCCGAGTTCTGGAACCTTCACCAAGACCGAATTCGATTTCGCCACGCTGGAACACCGGCTGCGAGAGCTTGCCTTCCTCAATTCCGGGGTGCGCATCCTGCTGGCCGACCGGCGCGGCGTCGAAGCCAGGGAAGTTGAACTCCATTACGAAGGCGGCATTCAGGCCTTCGTGCGCTATCTTGACCGCACCAAGCAGCCGACCATTCCGGATCCGATCATGATCCGCGGCGAGAGGGACGGGATCACCACCGAGTGCGCCTTGTGGTGGAACGACAGCTACCACGAGAACACGCTGTGCTTCACCAACAACATACCCCAGCGCGATGGCGGCACCCATCTTGCGGGCTTTCGCGGCGCCCTCACCCGCGTCGTCAACAACTATGCCAACAGCAGCGGCATCGCCAAGAAGGAGAAGTTGGCACTCACCGGCGACGATGCCCGCGAAGGCCTCACCTGCGTGCTCTCGCTCAAGGTGCCGGACCCGAAATTCTCGTCGCAGACCAAGGACAAGCTGGTGTCCTCGGAGGTGCGCCCGGTGGTCGAGGGCATGATCATCGAACAGCTCGGCGCCTGGTTCGAGGAACATCCCGCCGAAGCCCGCGCCATCGTCGGCAAGGTGGTCGAAGCCGCGGCCGCCCGAGAGGCCGCCCGCAAGGCCCGCGATCTGACAAGGCGCAAAGGGGCCCTCGATATCTCCTCGCTTCCCGGCAAGCTCGCCGACTGCCAGGAACGCGATCCGGCGAAATCGGAAATCTTCATCGTCGAGGGCGATTCGGCCGGCGGCTCCGCCAAGCAGGCGAGGAACCGCGAGAATCAGGCGGTGCTGCCGTTGCGCGGCAAGATCCTCAATGTCGAACGCGCCCGTTTCGACAAGATGCTGTCATCGGCCGAGATCGGAACCCTGATCACCGCACTCGGCGCCGGCATCGGCCGCGAGGAATTCAACATCGGCAAGCTGCGCTACCACAAGATCATCATCATGACCGACGCCGATGTCGA
>JANMQB010000428.1:0-5554 GCA_031370155.1 Hyphomicrobiales bacterium
GCGATTGTGTCTTTATTGTTTCCAAGAACGAATACGAATATGCGGTTAAAACCAGCTGGATCGAGGACATCCGCTACTATACCGAATTCCCGGAAAAAGGCCGGCATCAAAATCCCTACGACCTGATTGTAGACGCCGTGAAAGACCGCAACCTTGAGCGGAGCGTTATTGGGTTCGAAGAAGATTTTATGCCGGTCTCTGAACATTCCAGGCTCAAATCCCTGTTGCCAAACGCTAAATTGGAAAGTGCAAGCGGGGTCCTCAAATTCTGCCGGATGGTCAAATCTGCTTATGAAGTCGACATGCTTAAAAAAGCGGGAGCTGTAGCGTGTTCGGCATGGCGCGCCTCTTTGAACGTTGCTCGTGCAGGGATGAACGAATTCGAAATTGGGGAAGCCGCTCGCGAGGCTGCTACACGAACCGCCGCTTCATTCATGTCCGAAGAGGAGGACAAGCATCATTCGCCTCTCACGGACGGCGTGCAGCTCATCCAAGCGGGCGAGCGATCATCGATTTCACATGGGAGGGGCTCGACCAACCGGCTAAAGCACGGTGATATGGTTGCAATGTGCTTTTGTCTGACCAACCAGTTTAAGGGCTATAAGGTCGGGTTCGCTCGCAATTTCGCAGTCGGTCAGGCCACTCAGGAAATGAATGACGTTTACAAGCTCCTTTATGGCGCCCAGCAAGAGGCCTTCGATGAGCTCCGGCCAGGGGTAAAGGGCAGTCATTTGGACAGGATCGTCCGGAAGCGAATCAGCGGGGCTGGATACGGCCAGTATATCGAACACCGCCTCGGCCGAGGGGTGGGCGTGCTGTACGCTGAAGCTCCAGACCTAAAGGAAGGAGATGACACGACTATAGAAGCAGGTTTCTGCCTTTCCATCGAGCCGGCGGTTTACATATCAGGGAAATGGGGCATTGAAATTGAAGATAGTGTTCACGTCACTCCCAAAGGATGGGAGTACTTAACTGAGCCAGCCCCGCCTGAGTTGCCTATCGTTTGAATTCAAGCCGCCTTCCAAACGCCGCTCCCTGCGCCTGACGACGCCTACGAGAAGGTGCCCACGAGCGTCTCCTCGCGGTCGCTGGTGCGCTATCGGGTCAACGACTACCCGGTGCCGACGACCTACGGTCACCGCGATGTGCTCGTGCGCGGCTACGTCCATGTCGTGGTGATCGCATGCGGCGCGGAGGTGTGCCCTGGCACATCATGTCCATCGGCCTGCGCGACTGGGCGAGGTACTGATCGAGGGGATTTGGTATTAGGTGTGTCTCTGCGCTAGTCTCAATCAACTCCCGCCATGCTTAGCACCGTGTTCCGAGTCTTGCTTGCGGCTGCTTCCGTCTCATCAAACACCCACCCGTTAACACTTCGGTGCCAGCTGTACGGGCAAGGTCAGATGTCGCGAAGCATGTCTGCAACAATCGGGGACCATCGCTAGAACCCATCGATCGTGATCAGCTTCTCCTTCAGGCTCGTTGGTCTTTGGCGCCTGATAGATGGGCGCAAGCCCCATCTTCCGCATCAGGCGACGGACCCGGTTGTCGAGCCGCTCGTTCGCCGCCAATGCCGTGCGGCTTCAGCTTCACGCGCTCGCCTACAATCTCGGCAACTTCCTGCGCACCCTGGCGACGCCCGAGCCAATCAAGGACTGGTCGCTGACCCGCCTGAAGGAGAAGCTGATCGAGATCGGCGCGAAGGTTGTCAGTCACGGCCGCTATGCCGCCCTCCAGATGGCTGAGGTCGCCATCTCACGCCATCTGGTCGCCGACCTCCTGCGGCTGATCGACGGACTGCGACACCCACCCGATCCATCACCGGCGTAAAGCGTTCGGTTGTCATGAGTTCCAGCGAAAACCAAGGGAGAGCTGCGTCTTGATGAAGACGAAATCGACATTCCCGGCGCGGAACGCACTGATGTCACCGGCTTTGGTGCATGGCAGCCCGCATACCCAAGGTCCGGTCTAGTCAATGCCGTCCATTTGGTGCAACGTCAGCCTCAACAAGCTGGTCATCGGGTGGAGGTCGGCTAAGAGGGTCAGCCCTTCGACAACGTGCCGGTAACGCTCAGATCAATCTTACAGGAGGCCAAAATGTTACATCTTACACGCAGGCAAGTTCTCAAGAGTTGCGCAGCTGCAGCGGCTGTCACGTCTTTCAGCAGTGCGCTGGGTTTGGTGCGGCCGGCGATGGCTGCAACTGAAATCACTGCCGTTGAATGGGGCGGTGACGTGGTCAATGCGATGAAAAAAATCGCCGAGAAGCAGGACAAGGTGCAGGTCAATTGGGTTCTGCATCAAGGCGGCTCGGGCGCCATCCTGCCGAAGATCAAGGCAATTTGGCCGCGCGCCGAATATGATTATGTCGCAGGCTGGGAAGGTTCATTCAGTGGCATGATCAAGGAGGATTGGCTGGTTCCGGTGACCGCCGCCACGGTGCCGAACCTCGCCGACATACCGCAAAAGATCATCGTCAAGAACGCCAAGAATGAATGGATGGCGGTGCCGCGTGCCGTCGGCGGCATCTATTTCGCCTATCGCAAGGATATCAGCCCGATCGAAGTGAAAAGCATCGACGATCTCTTCGATCCGCGCCTCAAGGGCAAGATCTGCTGGCCCGGCCCGACGCAGAGCATGATGCTGCAACTGGTGGCGCTCGCGCTGCATACCGGCGGCAATGAAACCAACATGGACCCAGGTTGGGATCTGATGAAGAAGCTGGCGCAGAGCGGCAACATCGGCCGCATTGCCGTCACCGATACCGATTTCACCACCTCGCTGACCAGCGGCGAAACCGTTGCCGGCTTCTACTCCGAGCCGCAGTTGACCGCCGTCGCGAAATCCTTCCCGGTGGTGCGCCTGACCAAGCAACAAGGCATGCCGACGTTCCTCTACCAGAGCGGCTTCGCCGTCTTCAAGAACCGGCCGAACCTTGAGGCCACACTGGCATTCATCAATCATTGCATCAGCCCGGACATGAGCAGCCTCTATGCCGAGATCGCCGGCGAGGCGCCGCTCAATGTCAAGGCCAAGACGCCCGACAGCCTCAAGCATCTCGCCTTCACCCCGGAAGAAATGGACACTTACGTTTATGTCCCCGACTTCAATGTCGTGCTGTCCCAGCAGGGCGCCTGGACCAAGCGCTGGGAAAACGACATTGCGCCTCTGCTCTAAGTTGGATGTGAGCTGCGGCCAATGAAGCCAGGCCGCGGCTCTCTCCCGCTTCTGCTCCCCGCAGGCGCGGTTTTCCTGGGATTCTTCTTCCTGCCCATGGCGGGGTTGTTCATCGAGAGCTTCCGGCTGTACGTACCGGGAAGCATCGGCTCCGCGGCCGATGCTCCCTTCACGCTCAACAATTACGCGGAATTGCTGACACCGTCTTTCGCCGGGTTTTTCCTCGAGACACTGCGGATCAGCGTTCTGGCATCGCTTGCCGGCCTCATCTTCTCCTTCCCGCTCGCCTATTGGATCACACGCAGATTTTCGGCGCGCTGGCGGATGATTGCTGTCGGTCTCTTCGTCACACTCATGTTCCTCAGCGTTCTGGTGAGGACTTATGCGCTCGAACTCACCTTCGGCGCCGTGGGTCCGCTGCGCCCGCTGTTGCTGTCGCTGGGAATTTCTCCCAATGGCCGGACCTATATCGAGATTCTCGTCGGCGCGGGCCTGCTCCACTACATCGTGCCGGTGGCGACCCTCACGCTGCTGGGGACAATTCAGAATGTCGATCCCCGGTTGTTCGATGCGGCCCAGGCGCTTGGTGCACCGGGATGGAAGGCGCATCTGAACATCACCCTGCCGCTGTGCATGCGCGGCCTGCTCGCGGCCTTTCTCTTCGCCTTCACATTCTCGATCAGCGCCTTCGTCATTCCCATGATTCTCGGCAAGGGCCGGGTGCTGTTCATCTCCAATTTGATCTACAATCGCTTCAGCGAAATCGCCGACTACCCAAGCGGCGCGGCGATATCGATGGTCCTGTTCTTTGTCGCGCTTTCGATTGTCTATGTCACGTCGCAGCAAGTCGCCAAACGGTGGACCTCATGAACGGTCGGTTGCTCGACAATGCCTTGCGGCTGATCGGTCTGACGATGATCGGCACGATAATCTGTTTCCTGCTCACTCCGATCGTCGTAACCGTGATCATGGCTTTCGACGCGCGCGCCTACCTCGGCCCGCTACCACCGCCGGCATTGTCGTTTCGCTGGTTCGAACAGTTTTTTTCCGACGACTATTTTCTGCGCGGATTGAAAACCAGCGTTCTATTGGCCGTCCTCTCCGTCTCGATATCGGTCAGCGTCGGGGTGGCGACGGCCGTTGCCGTCGAACGTGCCGATTTCGCCGGCAAGGAGATGCTGATTTCCCTCTTCCTCTCGCCGCTTCTGGTTCCGCCGGTCGTCACCGGATTCGCGCTCCTGCTGTTCCTCTCTCACCTGGGCCTGATCGATGGCTTCGCGCGCTTGTTTTGCGGTCACATCATCATTACCGCGCCCTATACAATCCGGGCGACGCTGGCCGGTCTTGCCGGCATCGACCGGTCGCTGACCGAAGCGGCACTAAGCCTAGGCGCCAACGAGCGCCGCGCCTTCTGGGACGTGACATTTCCGCTTGCCCGCACCAGCATCGTCAGCGGTGCGATTTTTGCCTTTGCCGTCTCGATGGACGATGTGGCGGTGTCCATCATGCTGACCGACGCCAACACCTATACGCTGCCGGTGGCCCTGATCAGCAGCATGCGGGCCAATTTCGATCTCTCAATCGCTGCAGCTTCGGTCATGCTGATGCTGGTGACGCTGGGTCTGATCCTCATTCTAGAAAAATTCGTCGGCCTGAACCGGGTGATCGGCGAGGGCGTTTTCCGGTCATAGTGGGACTCATGCAACATTCAGCCGAACCTGTCATCGTATTCCGCAATGTCATCAAGCGGTTTGGTTCGACCGCCGCGGTCGATAACGTGACCTTTACTGTTGCTGCCGGCGAGACGGTCTCCCTGCTTGGCCCCAGTGGTTGCGGCAAGACGACGACGCTGCGCCTTGTTTCAGGTTTCGAGGAACCAGACGCGGGCACAATCGAAATCGCCGGCGAATCCATGGCCGGCAAGCGGCCCTATGAACGCAATGTCGGCCTATTATTCCAGCACTATGCCCTGTTTCCCCATATGACGGTGGCAGAGAATGTCGCCTATGGATTGAAACATCGTCACTGGCCCAAGGCCGAAATCGGCAATCGTGTCGGCGAGATGCTACGATTGGTCCGGTTGCAGGGATTCGAAAACAGACGCCCTGGGCAATTGAGCGGCGGCGAGCAGCAGCGTGTAGCCCTCGCACGTGTGCTCGCAACAAAGCCCAAGCTGGTTCTCCTCGACGAACCCTTGTCAGCGCTTGATGCAAAGCTGCGTGAGGAACTGGGTCTCGAACTGAAACAGATTCTGACGGCTGTAGCGAAAGACATGTCAACCCCACAAACGAAGCGAGCTCAGGCGGACAAATCCAAGGGGTTAGCCCCGGAGATGATAGGGGATCCGGAAACGGCGGCGGAGACACACGCCGTCCTG
>JANMQB010000479.1:0-1953 GCA_031370155.1 Hyphomicrobiales bacterium
GGGCCACGGCCTCTTCCTGGGACAAGCCCCGCGACATGCAGTAGAACATCTGGTCGTCGGAGATCTTCGAGGTCGTTGCCTCGTGCTCGAACTGGGCGGTGGAGGTCTTGGCTTCGATATAGGGCACGGTGTGGGCGCCGCATTTGTCGCCGATCAGCAGCGAGTCGCATTGCGTGAAGTTGCGGGCGTTGAGCGCCTTCCTATGCGCTGAGACGAGGCCGCGATAGGTGTTGTCGCTGCGGCCCGCGGCGATGCCCTTGGAGATGATGCGGCTCGAGGTCTTGCGGCCCAGATGGATCATCTTGGTGCCCGAGTCCACCTGCTGGCGGCCGTTGGAAATGGCGATCGAATAGAACTCGCCGCGCGAATGGTCGCCGCGCAGGATGCAGCTCGGATATTTCCAGGTAATCGCCGAGCCGGTCTCGACCTGGGTCCAGGAAATCTTCGAGCGGGCGCCGCGGCAATCGCCGCGCTTGGTGACGAAATTATAGATGCCGCCCCGGCCCTCGGCGTCGCCGGGATACCAGTTCTGCACCGTCGAATATTTGATCTCGGCATCGTCCAGCGCAATTAGCTCAACCACGGCGGCGTGAAGCTGGCTTTCATCGCGGGTCGGCGCGGTGCAGCCTTCGAGATAGGAGACGTAAGACCCCTTGTCGGCGATGATCAGCGTCCGCTCGAACTGGCCGGTGTTCTTGGCGTTCATGCGGAAATAGGTGGAGAGCTCCATCGGGCAGCGCGTCCCCGGCGGCACATAGACGAAGGAGCCGTCGGAAAACACCGCCGAATTGAGGGCCGCGTAAAAATTGTCGCCCTGCGGCACCACCGAGCCCAGATATTGCTTCACCAGATCGGAATGCTCGCGCAGCGCCTCGGAGATCGAGCAGAAGATGACACCCGCCTTGGCGAGTTCGTCCTTGAAGGTGGTGATCACCGACACCGAGTCGAACACGGCGTCGATCGCCACGCGCCCCGCGCCATATTCGCCGCCGCCCGCATCGTCGAGCTCGCTCTTCTCGCCCTGCTTCCTGACGCCTGCAAGAATCTCCTGCTCCTTCAGCGGTATGCCGAGCTTGGCATAAGTCTCCAGCAGCTTGGGATCGATCTCGTCGAGACTCTTCGGTCCCGCCATGCTTTTGGGTGCCGCGTAATAGTAAAGGTCCTGAAAATCGATCTTGGGATAATGCACCCGCGCCCAGGTGGGTTCTTCCATCTGCACCCAGCGGCGATAGGCATCAAGGCGCCATTCCAGCATCCACTGGGGCTCGCCCTTCTTCGCGGAGATGAAGCGCACGGTGTCTTCGTTGAGACCCTTCGGCGCGAAATCGGACTCGATGTCGGTGGTGAAACCGTACTTGTACTTTTCGACTTCGATATCCTTGACGAGTTCGATGGTGTCGAGATCGGCCATGGCTCTTCCTATGCTGCAACTTTCGCATTGCGGCGCGCCCGGAGGCGGCGCCACACGGCAATGAATCGGTCGATGTCTTCGGCGGTGCTGTTCCAGCCGAGACTGACCCGGATGGCAGAGCTTGCGAGCTCCGGCGCCACACCCATGGCGGACAGCACATGGGATTTCGCCACCTTGCCGGAGGAGCAGGCCGAACCGGAGGAGATGGCAATGCCTTCGAGGTCGAAGGCCATGAGCAGTGTCTCCGCACTCATGCCGGCAGCCGCGAAGCAGGTGGTGTTCGGCAGGCGCTCCAGGTTCCGGCCAAAAATCGTTGCGTCTTCAAGCTCCGTTTCAAGACGGTCGCGCAAGTCCTTGACTTCGAATATTTTTTCCGAGGCGGCCGCGGCAAAACCGGCGGCGCCCGCGATGTTCTCGGTGCCGGCCCTGCGGCGCAATTCCTGGCCGCCGCCGGCGATCAGAGGTGTCACGGCAAGGCCATCGCGGATGACCAGCGCGCCCGCCCCCACCGGCCCGCCCAGCTTGTGGGCCGAAACTGTCAG
>JANMQB010000491.1:0-2125 GCA_031370155.1 Hyphomicrobiales bacterium
TCAACGAGCGCTCCGGGTAATCATGGTGAATCAGTCGGCTCTCGCGGCAGGCCGAAAGCTCCTGTCCCCTGATGGTTCGACCCCCCGCAAAACCGCGGGCCGGGCACTGATCATAGCCGCCTCGCTCGGTCTCGCGGCGGTGATCCTGTTCCAGCTTCTCTTCGCCGTGGGCACAACTGCCACGGGTTTCGAAAACTGGCGCCCGGCGCTCTATGCCTTTCTGCTGTGGGGCGCCGCCTTGGGCTGGGGCCAGGTGCTGATCCGCGGCGAGGCCGGACACCGGGCCCTGTTCGTCCTGCCGGCGGTAATGTTCACGATTGCCATGGTGATATTTCCCACCTTCTTCGGACTCTACATCGCCTTCACCGACTGGAACCTCTCCTCCTTTGCCGGCCGCCGGTTCAACGGCCTCGACAATGTCCGCTCCCTGATCGCCGACGCGTATTTCTGGAACGCGCTGGGCAACATGGTCTTCTATGTTCTGGCGGTGCTGGCGCAGTATGTGATCGCCTTCGCCCTGGCGCTCCTGCTCAATGCCGAGATCAGGGCCCGCAAGTTCTTCCGCGTTGCCTTCCTTTTGCCCTTCATGCTGAGCCCGGTGGCGGTGAGCTGGATGATCGGCAAGTCGCTGATGGAATACCGCTTCGGACCGGTGGCGACGCTCGCCCGCCAACTTGGCTGGGACAGTCCCGCCTTCTTCACCACGCCGTGGATCGCCCGCATCTCGATCGCCGCGATGGACGCCTGGGTGTGGATCCCCTTCATCATGATCCTGCTGCTTGCCGGGCTTCAGGCGCTGCCCCGCGAAGTGCAGGAAGCCGCCAAGGTCGACGGCGCCACGCCCTGGCAATCCTTCTTGCAGATCACCTTTCCGCTGATGCTGCCGGTCAGCGTCACCGCCGTGGTCTTGCGCATCATCTTCCAGTTGAAGCTCGCCGACATCGTCATCAACACCACCTCCGGCGGCCCGGGCGGGGCCACCGACACGATATCGAGCTTCATCTTCCGCGAATACCGCGACCGCTCCAATGTCGGCTACGGCACCATGGTGGCCGAAGTCTACCTGGTGATCATCATCGTCTTCGTGACCCTGCTGCTCAATCTGGCGAGCCGCTGGATGCGCAAGGTCACATGACGATGACAGACGCGGCCAGCGATCCCAAACGCATTGCCGGAAAAGTGCTGATCTACGGCGCGCTCATCCTGTGGGCCTTCATCTCGCTGTTTCCCATCTACTGGACGCTCACCTCCTCGTTCAAGACGGCGGTCAACGTCACCCAGGGCCACCTCATTCCCTTCGTCGATTTCTACCCGGACTGGAAGGGCTGGCGCTCGCTCGGCCTGTCGCCCGACTCGATCGGCCAGATCTCGACGGTGCGCGAGGAATTCCTGCTGCGCTTCCAGAACAGCATCATCGCCTCGCTCGGCGCCTCGGCGCTCGCCGTGGTCCTCGGCTCGCTCGCCGCTAACGGCTTGAGCCGCTTCGACTACAAATTCGGCTGGATGCGCAACAAGGACATCTCCTTCTTCTTCCTGTCGCAGCTGATCCTGCCGCCCGTCGTGCTCGCCATGCCGTTTCTGGTTCTCTACAAGGAGCTCGCCCTGCTCGATACCAAGGTGGGGCTCATCCTCGTCTACACGCTGATGGTGCTGCCCATCGTCATCTGGATCATGCGCGACCAGTTCGATACCATCCCCATCGAGCTCGAGCAGGCGGCCCTCGTCGACGGCTGCAGCGTGTGGGGCGCTTTCCTGCGCATCGTGCTGCCGATCGCCCTTCCCGGCATGATGGCGGCCTTCATTCTCGCGGTCGTGCTGTGCTGGAACGAATATTTCTTCGCCGCCCTTCTCACCAGCACCGATGCAAAGACGCTCCCCGTCATGGTGGCGAGCCAGACCGGCTCGCAAGGCATCAGCTGGTGGTCTATGGCAGCTCTCTCAACGGGTGCCGTTGCCCCACTTATCCTCATTGGCATCTTCCTTGAACGCTTTATCGTGAAGGGGCTGACGGCGGGTGCAGTGAAGTGACATTATGTAAATAAATTTACATAATGTCGTCAGATATGATTGACTGTATGCAAAATAGGGACTTAGTACCCATCCGACAAAACTTCATAACCACAGG
>JANMQB010000585.1:0-2704 GCA_031370155.1 Hyphomicrobiales bacterium
ATCAGGGCACTGCGGCCCGGCACGGCCAAAATTCAGGCCAAATTCGGCTCTTCCGTCGATGTGATCACTGTGATCGTCGATTCGGGATTGTGTTTCATCCCGGATTTTCCGGCGCGGTGGACGTGAATCAAAGCAGTCCGCGTTTCGCCAGATTGCGCATGAGGTGGCTGGTGCCGAAAGTCCAGGGCGCGGCGGTGTGAGAATGCACCATGCGGTTGGTGAGGGCGCCCAGCTCGGGCGAGGCGACGGTGACGATGTCGCCGAGCTTGTGGGTGAAGCCCTGGCCCTTGACGTCGCGGTCCTCGACGGGGGCGAAGAGGGTGCCGAGGAAAAGAACCGCTCCATCCGGGTACTGATGATTGCGGTTGAGCATCTGGCCCACCAGGTCGGCGGGGTCGCGGCTGATCTTCGCCATGTTGGAGGAACCGTGCAGCACATAACCGTCCTCGCCTTCGACGGTGAGCGACAGTTGCATGCGGCGCACATGGTCGAGCGAGAAACTCTCGTCGAAGAGGCGGATCATGGGGCCGATGGCGCAGCTTGCATTGTTGTCCTTGGCCTTGCCGAGAAGCAGGCCGGAGCGGCCTTCGACGTCGCGGAGGTTGACATCGTTGCCAAGCGTGGCGCCGGCGATGCGGCCCCGCGAAGAGACGACGACCACCACTTCCGGCTCGGGGTTGTTCCATTTGGAGATCGCATTGAGGCCGGCCTCGGCGCCGTGGCCGACGGCGGCCATGGCTTGCGACTTGGTGAAGATCTCGGCGTCGGGGCCGATACCGACTTCGAGATACTGCGACCACACACCCTTGTCGATCAGCACCTGCTTCAACTGCATCGCCTGGGGCGAGCCGGGCTTGAGTTTCGAAAGATCGTCGCCGATCAGCTTCTGGATGCTCTGGCGGATTTCGGCGGCGGCCCGCGGATTGCCGCGGGCGCGTTCCTCGATCACCCGCTCGATCATCGAGGTGGCGAAGGTGACGCCGGCCGCCTTGATCGCCTGCAGATCGATGGGGGCGAGCAGCCAGGGCTTGGAAGCATCGCGGGTGGCTTCAGGCGTGTTGGCGAGAACATCGGCCAGCGGTGCGGCAGCCTCGCCCGGGGCCGCCCGCGCCGCGGCGGCGGGATCGTCCGCCTCGCAGAGATCGCGCATGGTTGGGAAAGACCGGGTGATGTCGATGAGCTTGCCGTTCTCGACGCGCACAATGCAGGGTCCGCCGGCCTGCGGATTCCAGATGCGGCCGGCGAGAGTTCCGGCATCGGGAAGAGTAGCTGCGACGGTTAATCGATCGGCGAGAGCGGCCATGCGGCGTTCTTCCCTGGGTTGCCGGGAGCCAGTCTAGGACGAATTTGCAGGCGATGAATAGCGCCGGCCTCAACCGGCCAGCGGGCCGCGCTCGGGCGGCTTGGTGAATTCGATGGCGACGCCGTTTTCGAGATAGCGAACCACCCGGCCACGCATCTTGCCCAGCATGATGTAGGTGCCAAGGCTCGGCATGACCTCGACCTTGACCGCGGCACCGGTCAGCGAGATGTCGAGCACCTCGCAATCATAGACGCGGCCGTCGGGCATGGTGATTTGCGACGTCGCTTCGCGGGTCTCGAAGCGGGCATGGCGGCGGTCCTCCACGTTGCCCTCGCCGCCCTGCTTCTGGGCCAGCCATTTGAGCCGCGATTCGAGGCGGTCGCGGCGGGCGCCCGTCAGGGAGATAATGACGCGAAAACCGTTGGGAACGGGTTCGGCCGAGGTGACCTCGATGCGGCCCACTTCTTCCAGATAAGCGACGATGCTCTGGCCGCGTTGCGGCGCCTGATTAGTGATGAAGACGGCGCCTGCCAGCGAGATTTCATTCACCTGGCATGGGTGTTCGCTCTGGTCGGGCAGCATGAAGCGGCCGAACAGGGTCTGCTTCAACGGCGGCAACGCATTTGCGCCGGATGGGGACGGGGAGAGGGCTGTCGCAGCCACGTTTGGGCACCCAAGGTTGTCTTGGTGTTCAGCCTACGGAGACAGCGTAAACGCTTGGTTAACGCAATAGCACGGGGTTAACTACGCCCGCCCGGGATTACCTGGAAGGGCTTGAAACCGGAACAACGCTCGCACGCGACGGGTCTGGTCGAGATCGCCGTGGATCGCCCGGGCCTGCACGTCGGCGTCCTTGAGGTCGTCGGCCAACCGGTCGCACATGCGCTTGGTGTTGCAGAACACGATCGACCGGTCGAAGTTCTTGACGATCGCCGCGACGACCTTGACGCGGTCCATCTCGTGGACCTTCAAGAAGAAGTGGCGCGATTCCTCGACGGTGGACGAATCGCTCTCGACGGTGTGGCGGACGGGGTCACGGAGCTCGTGCTTCACGAGCGTGTTCACGTCCGACCCGAGCGTGGCCGAGAACAGGAGCGTCTGGCGGTCCTTCGACATGTGCCGGATCAGCCATTCGACGTTCGGCATGAACCCCATGTCGCACATGCGATCGGCCTCGTCGAGCACGAGGAAGCCGACATCACCGAGGTCGATCGCTCCTCGGCCGATCAAGTCGATGAGGCGTCCGGGGGTGGCCACCACGATCTCGCAACCCGCCTCCAGCGCGGCGCGCTGGGCGTCCATCGAGGCGCCGCCGTAGACCGCGACGGCCCGCAGTCCCCGGGCCTCGGCCATCCAGCGCAGCTCCCCGTCGACCTGCAGGGCGAGCTCTCGGGTCGGCAC
>JANMQB010000610.1:0-3712 GCA_031370155.1 Hyphomicrobiales bacterium
GATCGCCGCCTGATAGGCCGGGTGCTGAAGCGTTCCTTCCGCCTCATGCCGTTGCATCATGGCAACCGTCTCTGGCCCCAGCGCTGCGCGGTGCCGATCCAGTTCCTGGATCAGATGCGGCATGTCTCCGCAGGTATTGGACAGGATCAGGGACTTCAGCGACGTCTGATATTTCAGCGCATATTCGATGGCGAGCCAGCCGCCCCAGGAGTGGCCCAGCAGATGGATGCGCCCCAGCCCCATGGCCTTGCGCACCGTCTCCACTTCCTCGACATAGCGCTCGATCCGCCACAGCGAGGGATCTTTCGGACGATCCGACCGGCCACATCCAAGCTGGTCATAGGTGACGACGCGATAACCTTTTTCCACCATCGCGATCAGTGGATCGCGCAGATAGTCGCAAGGCAGGCCAGGTCCGCCGTTCAGCAGGAACAGGACTTCCTCGCCCGTGCCATAGTCGAAGGTTACAACCTTGTGCCGGCCGATCTTCACACGGCCGGTTACGTCCTTCACCTTTTTCGCCATCGCTCCCGCGCCGCCGGATCAGACTGCGATCGGCATTGACGCCGCCGCATTGAACTGTCGCCACATGTCGCGAAAGCCTTCATGTCGAAAAGTGTGATTGCGCCGTTCGAGATCGGCGATCCACCGGTCGGTCGCTTGCTCCGCCTGCTGCCAGCTTTGGGTCATGAACTGTCGTTTCTCCTTTTCCGGACCGGCGGCGAGCGATCTGCCCTCGGTAAACCGTGCGTCCTCGATCTGTTCGAAATCCTCGCGGATTTCCTTGGCCGCGGAATGAAAATCGGCCATGGCCCGGCGGTGCAGCTTTTCATGCTTCCACCACAGTGTTCCATCCGTGAAGCTTTCTCCGGGATTGCCCCTGATGTCGGGCATGGGAACGCCGAAATAGAGGGGTTTGAACATCGAAACGCAGGTTCCGGACGTGGCCGACACCCAGGCCATGGCGCCCTCCGGCCCCGCATCCATGATCATCGCGCCACAGGCTTGCCATAACCGGTTGGGATGCGGCCCCGCATGCATGCAGATATTGGTGCACACATCGCCCTCCGCCGGATCATATCCCTCCGGGTGCTGACGTAGGAGGCTGGCCATGACCCGGAGATCGATGCACCCCTCCCTGGATTTCAGCCAGTCATAGGCGGTCTGGCGGCGCTGATGGGCGCCGACGGCCGCGACCTTGTCCCTGTTCTCAAAACGCTCGGTGAAATCGATCCGCTGGCTGTCGGTTGCGGCGCAGGTGCAATGCTGCCAGTCCTGTCCGATGGTCATTGCATTGGAGATGGCGCCCACACCCTTGACCTCGCGGGTCGCCCAGTCCCGGCCGGCGGTCTCGATGACAAAGGCGGTATGGCGGTCCGAAACGAGATAGCTCGAATCGAAATGGGAATTGCCGCGCAATTCGCAGTTCCCTCCCTGGCCATGCCGCGACAGGGCTTCGCCGAAGACTTCGAGGGCCTTGGAACAGTTTTCAGCGCGCTCGAGCATGAGACGCAGCAGATCGCCGGTGATCAGCCCGTCGCCCGGCTCTGCGGCGTTGGAGAAAATTGCCTCGTTGCCCACCGTCAATCCATGTTCGTTGATCCCGATTTCACCGCCCCATGTCCAGAAAGATTTATCGATGATCACCTCATGGGTGTGGCGCGCCTGCGGCATGACGATATGGGTCGTCCGGAGCATGGCGCCATCGGGATATGACCGGCGCGGCAGTCGCATCACGGCTTGGGCTTCGTTGATCTCGCAGTCGGCATTCTTGGCCGCCAGGACCGAGCCCGTCAGGGTTGTGTCGGGCAAGGCAACGAAACTGTCGCACATTGTCTGGTCCCTTATTGCCGCTCACTGGGCCTTCATCGAGTATCCGGCCGGGATCGGAACGCGTCAAGGATCGGGCCGGCGGGTGTCGCGAAGTGGCAGTCCGCCGCCTGGGTCGGGGAGACCCGCACTTTCGGTGGAACCACTGTGCGGCAGATGGACTGCACCATGGGACAGCGGGTCTGAAACCTGCAGCCGGGCGGTATGTCATAAGGGCTCGGCACGTCGCCCTGGAGAGCCGCTCGCCGCTGGCGCTTGGCCGTCCCCAGCCGCGGAACCGCGGCCAGCAGGCTCTGGGTATAGGGATGGGCGGGCCGGCCGAAGATTTCCTCCCGCGTCCCGATCTCGACGATCTTGCCAAGATACATGACTGCCACCCGGTGCGAGATGTGCCTCACCACTGAAAGTTCGTGCGCGATGAAAATCATGGTCAGACCAAGATTCTCCCGCAGGTCCAGGAGCAGGTTCAGAACCTGGGCCTGAATCGAGACATCGAGTGCGGCCACGGCCTCGTCGAGCACCAGCATCGCTGGACGCACACTCATGGCCCGCGCCAGTCCGACCCGCTGGCACTGGCCACCGCTCAAGGCCCGTGGCGTCCGTGTCGCGGTCTCGGGTGCGAGGCCCACCAACCCCAGCAGTCGTTCGATCTCCGCCGGAATGCCCTGCTCGGGTACGATCCTGTGAAAGCGGAGCGCTTCGCCGATCGTCTGCGCCACGGTCATGCGCGGGTTGAGCGATGAATAGGGGTTCTGGAACACCATCTGGAGGCTGCGGTGCAGGAGCTGCCGGGTGCCGGGGCTGGGATCGATGACATTCTGTCCACGGAATAAAATTTGCCCGGCCGTTGGCCGATAGAGCCCGAGAATGGCGCGTCCTAGCGTCGTCTTGCCACTGCCGCTTTCGCCCACGAGGCCCACAGTCTCATGGGGATGGATGTCGAGGCTGACGCCGTCGACGGCGCGGGCCGAGACGGCCGCCTGGCCCGCCATGAAATTCGACAGCGAGCGCCGCCGTGGAAACTCGACCACGAGATCGCGTATCGAAAGCAGGGCTTCGCCATCCCCGCTCATCGGACAGTGTCCCCGTCCACGAGGTCCGGGAAAAGACAGGCGCTGAAATGCCCGGGTGCGATTTCGCGCAACTCGATATCGGCGACACGGCATGGGGCTGCCGCGAACCGGCAGCGGGGCGCAAACGGGCATCCAGGCGGGAGGCTTGACAGGTTGGGCGGCTGGCCCGGTATCGGTTCGAGCCGCTGTGCCCCGCCATCGATCCGCGAAACCGAGCGCATGAGGCCGAGACTGTAGGGATGGCGGGGCCGACGAAAAATTTCCGCCGTCGGCGCCAGTTCGACGATGCGCCCGGCATACATGACCGCCACCCGGTCACAGGTTTCCGCGACCACCGCCATGTCATGCGAGACCAGGATGAGGGTCGTTCCCGTGACCTCCTGGAGATCCATGAGCAGCGCCAGGATTTGATCCTGAATGGTGACATCGAGGGCGGTTGTCGGTTCATCGGCAAGAATGAGTTTTGGCCCGCCCGAGATGGCCATGGCGATGACGGCGCGCTGCGCCATGCCCCCCGACCACTGATGCGGATATTCGTCGACCCGCAATTCCGGGCTTGGAATTCCGACCTTGCGCAAGAGTTCGATGGCCCGTGCCCGCGCCGCACGCCATCCCAGCCGCTGGTGAACGCGCTGGCCTTCGCTGACCTGGTCCCCAACGGGCCACACCGGGTTGAGGGCGTTCATCGGATTCTGGAAGATCATGGCGATGCCGGCACCCCGAACCTGGCGCATTTCGGCTTCGCTGAGGCTGAGAAGATCGCGCCCGCCAAAAATGATCCGCCCCGATCGGATGAAGGCGGGCGGCGA
>JANMQB010000611.1:0-4514 GCA_031370155.1 Hyphomicrobiales bacterium
AGCCATCCTCAACGCCCCGACCAAGCTGATGGAAGACGAGGGCTATGGCAGCGAGTATCTCTACGATCACGATCAGCCGGACGCCTTTTCAGGCCAGAATTATTTCCCCGACGATTTCAAATCGCGCCCGCACTACTATGATCCGCCCGAGCGCGGCTTTGAGCGCGAGGTAAGAAAGCGCCTGGAGTACTGGGCCCGCCTGCGCCAGGAGCGGCAGGCTTAAGCTTCACCAGGCGATCGGCTGCCCGTCGCGGAAAAAGCCGCCCGTGGGCCCGCCCGCGGGCAGCGTGGCGGCCCAGACAATGCCGGAAGCGCCCTGTTCCACGCTGCGCATGGCATTGGGGCCGCCCATGTCGGTCTTGACCCAGCCGGGGCAGACGGAATTGACCATGATGCCGCGCGGCTTTAGTTCGAGTGCCAACGTGCGGGTGAGCACATTGAGAGCGGCCTTGGAGGCGCGATAGCCGAAATAACCGGAGCCCATTTCGGCGAGCCCGCCCATGCCGGAGGAAACATTGACGATCCGCCCATTCTCCGCGAGCAGGGGAGCCACCACCTTGCACAGCCGCCACGGCCCCAGCGCATTGACGGTAAGCGTATTGCTCACTTCCTTGTCGCCCGCACCCAGAACCGTGGCCCCCTTGCCGGAATAGGCGCCGCTGGTTTCCGGCAGGACACCGGCCGCGTTGACCAGAACCGCGACAGGCTTGAGCTTGGCCGCCCATTTGCCGAAGGTGGCAATCGAGCGCGGCGAGGCCATGTCGAGGGTCTTGGCGGTGACGTCGTATCCTTGCTCCTTCAAAGCCTTCGCCGCCGCCTCGAGCTTCTTCTTGTTCTTGCTGGCGATAACCAGCCGGTAGCCGAGCTTGCCCAATTGCCGGGCGGTTTCGGATCCGAGGCCGCGCGAGCCGCCGGTGACGATGGCGAGGGGAGCGTTCATGGTTGTCTCCTGTATCTCAAATGAAGATGGCCGGGGCTGGCCCGGCCATCAAGTCACGATTACGGAAAGTCTCAGGCGCGCCTGGCGTCGATGCTCCAGGGGCCCGCACCCGTGGCTGCGAAGTAGAGGAACACGAAGGAGTAGATGATCGCCAGTTCACCCTGATTGATGATTGGGTAGAAACTCGCCGGCGCGTGGAACATGAAATAGGCGACCGCCATCATGCCGGAGAGGACGAAGGCCGTGATGCGGGTGAACAGGTCGAGCACGATGAGCGCCCCGCCGACGATTTCAAGAACCCCGCCGACGCCGAGCAGCGAAGCCAGCGGCACGCCGTCCTTGAACACGTCGACATAGGCCACTGGACGAGCTTGGCCGTGCCGTGGGCCAGGAAGAGCAGGCCGGAGATGATGTGCGCAGCACCGAGAGGATCGGGCCGGACCAGGAGGAGGGGATGATGCCGGTATTCATGGGAATTGCCTTTGTTGGAGGTGAATTGTAACCCTCATATATACCGATTACTGATTTGTAGCAAGAATAGTTACATATCAATCATGCGACAAATTGACAGTACAGGACGGGCAATTGGACGGCGTACATCGCGCCCCTTCGACCGCCTGCTCGCGGCGCAATCCATCATCGAGCGCATGCCTCTGGTGACCAGCGATCCGGTGTTCAAATCGTTCGAGGTGGAGACGGTATGGTGACTACAGGTCTTCTGGTGTGAGGCCGGTCAGCTTCGCGATGCGGGCAAGCATCTTGGGGCCAATTTCTTCGCCATCGTGAAAAGCAAAGACCACATCCGGCCAGTCATCCCGCTTCAAAGTGCGATGCGAACCGGATTGGCGCTTGATGGTCCAACCAAGACCTTCAAGCGCCGAAAGAACCCGTTTCGCCTTGGCCGACGGAAACCGGCTCATTCGGCCGCGATGAAAACAGAAAGCTGCATCGGTTTCGCCTCGCCATGTTCGATTTTCTCGGCAATGACGCGGAGTGCCAACGTCTCGGCCCTGGCTAAAGCCTCGTCCCGCGTGGAGCCGTAGGCCATGACGCCTGGCAATTCCGGCACCTCGGCCAGCCAGCGTCCATCCACTTCAAGCTCCGTTTCGAAAGTTAGGTTCACCTTGATTCCTCCAAGTCTATGACGCCACGCCGGAAAAACGGCTCATTCTCACATTTGTATTGAGATAGAGGAATGAGACCCTCTGCCGTGATCTACTGACCATCCGCAATTAGTATTTTGGGGTTCCCTCAATTAATCCGACCAATTTGTCCAGCCACCGTAGCACAAACCGATTGATTATATTCAAATCGGACTGAAGAACGTCAACACCAACTTCGTCTGATAAGGTCTTCTTGTCCCATCTTCCGTGCAGGATTTCGCTCGAGTACTTGACCAGTTCGAGAAGCTCTCTGTCTGCCCCTTGTGTCTTGGCCGCACTATCGCCCTCCGCAGCGACAAACAGCGGTGTCAGAAGTTTGGACTTGGGATCGCCAATTTTGTAATGATCGCGAATGATGACTTCACTCACCGTTCTGCAAAGTGCAAGGGCCGCTAGCGGTGCACCCACAATGAATGCGCGCTGCGCTTCGCGAATTGCGTGAGCCAGGGAAATTTCTGCATTGCCATACTTGGAGGAAACATGCGTAGGAATATGCACCGCACGCAATTTCCTTTGGCGATAAAGTGCGTTTGGCAATTTCAATCCAATGCCGTTCAAAAGCCGTTGTAGCGCACGTTCACCGTCATACACCTTCTGTGCGATTTCTTCGTCGAGTTCGGGGCTTAATCTGTCATAACTTCCGAATTCCAGCCTGGTTTGGATTGCGTCGTAGTCATCAAGCACTTCCTCCTTCAGAGCAGCATCTGGACCGAATTGTGCCTGATTCTTGGCATTTGTTTCAGTTGTCCGCGATGAGCTGTCCTGTACTAAAGAAGGCGAAACATCCGACTTGGCTGCCTCATTAGTGTTAATGAGTCCGAGTTCCTTGAGGAAATCTTGTGAAACAAGGGGATCAATGCGAGAAGCGAGATTGAGTTGGTAGTGTCGCCACCGTGTTATGAAGGTTTGATCGACATTCTCTATCACGGCATCGCCAGCGTCCTTGACGCGAAAATCTAGCCAGAATGCAAGGTCGCTTATTTTTCTGCATGCTTCCGCAAATTTGGCATCGTTCCCATACAGAAACGTAACACGATCTGGACTGCCTTTGGTGACGGTCTGGATGTGCTCGTAAAGAGCCATGAATGTAACGATGTCGGGATGCGCTGACATGTACGTATGCTACTCCGCCGCCTCTGTCTTCGCCTGTTTCCCCCTTCGCAGCACCTCCTTCAAATACTGCCCCGTATAGCTCCGCTTCTCCCTCGCCACGTCCTCGGGCGTTCCGGCCACCACGATCTCGCCGCCGCTGTCGCCGCCTTCGGGGCCGAGATCGATGATCCAGTCGGCCGTCTTGATGACTTCGAGATTGTGTTCGATGACGACGACTGTGTTACCCTGATCGACCAGCTCGTGCAGCACCTCCAGAAGCTTCCGCACGTCGTGGAAATGCAGCCCCGTGGTCGGCTCGTCGAGCAGATAAAGCGTGCGGCCGGTGGCGCGCCGCGACAGTTCCTTGGCGAGCTTGACGCGCTGTGCTTCGCCGCCCGACAGCGTCGTGGCCTGCTGGCCCACATGGATATAGCCGAGGCCGACGCGCTGCAGCGTCTCCATCTTTTCGCGCACGCTGGGCACGGCGCGGAAGAATTCCGCCGCCTCCGCCACCGTCATGTCGAGCACGTCGGCGATCGATTTGTCCTTGAACTTGATCTCCAGCGTCTCGCGATTGTAGCGGTGCCCATGGCATTCGTCGCAGGTGACGTAGACATCGGGCAGGAAATGCATCTCGATCTTGATGACGCCGTCGCCCTGGCAGGTCTCGCAGCGCCCGCCCTTAACGTTGAACGAGAAGCGCCCCGGCTCGTAGCCGCGCGCCTTGGCCTCGGGCAGGCCCGTGAACCTGTCGCGGATCGGCGTGAAGGCGCCCGTATAGGTGGCGGGATTGGAACGCGGCGTGCGGCCGATGGGCGACTGGTCGATGTCGATGATCTTGTCGAGGAACTCGAGGCCTTCGATGCGGTCGTGCTGGGCCGGCTGCTCGCGGCTGTTCATCAGCTTACGCGCCGCGGCACGGTAGACCGTGTCGATGAGCAGGGTGGATTTGCCGCCGCCCGAAACGCCGGTCACGCAGGTGAAAACGCCGAGCGGAATTTCCGCCGTGATGTTCTTGAGATTGTTGCCGCTGGCGCCTTTGACGCGGATCGCCCGCTGCTTGTCCCATTTGCGCCGGAAATGCGGCATCGGCACCTGCTGGAAGCCGGTCAGATACTGGCCGGTTAGCGAATTGGAATTGGCCATGATGTCGGCCGGTGTTCCCTGCGCCACGATGTGGCCGCCATGAATGCCCGCGCCGGGGCCGATATCGACGACATGGTCGGCGTGCCGGATCGCTTCCTCGTCGTGCTCGACCACGATCACGGTGTTGCCGAGGTCGCGCAGCCGCCGCAGCGTTTCGAGCAGCCGCGCGTTGT
>JANMQB010000511.1:0-14959 GCA_031370155.1 Hyphomicrobiales bacterium
TTGCCGGCGAGCCTGCCGGCCAGATTGACGGTGCCGATGATCGACACACCCTTGTGCACGACGATCTGGTCCGGCTTCGACAGCGGGCAATTGCCGCCGCGCTCGACCGCCAGATCGACGATCACCGAGCCCGATCGCATCGTGTCGACCATTTCCCTGGTGACCAGCACCGGCGCCGGCCGGCCAGGAATGAGGGCCGTGGTGATGACGATGTCCTGGCCCTTGATGTGCTCGGCGATGAGTGCCGCCTGCTTGGTCTTGTCCTCGGCCGATAGCTCCTTGGCATAGCCGCCGGCGGTTGCCGCATCCGCCACATCGGCGAAGACGAATTTGGCGCCGAGACTTTTCACCTGTTCTTCGGTGGCCTTGCGCACGTCGGTTGCCGAGACGATGGCGCCGAGCCGCCTGGCCGTGGCGATCGCCTGCAGACCGGCAACCCCCACCCCCATGATGAACACCTTGGCGGGCGGAATCGTGCCGGCCGCCGTCATCATCATCGGAAAGGCACGGCCGAAATGCCCCGCCGCGTCGATCACCGCCTTGTAACCGGCGAGATTGGCCTGCGACGAAAGAATGTCCATGGACTGGGCGCGGCTGATGCGCGGCATGAGCTCCATGGCGAACAGCACGAGGCCCGCCTTGGCCAGCCCCTCGAGGCCCTTGCGATCGCCATAGGGATCGAGCCCGCCGGCCAGGATGGTGCCTTTCCTGAGCGCCTTGACGAGCTTGTCGGAAGGCCGCCGCACGGTGAGCACGATGGCGGCGTCCTTGAAGTCGGCCTCGCTCCTGACGATCTTGGCGCCGACCGCCGCATAGGCGTCGTCGGCGATATGGGATCCGGCTCCCGCACCCGCCTGGACGATGACTTTGAGGCCCTTCTTGACATAAGCCTTGACGGTATCGGGGCTCGCCGCAACGCGGCTCTCGCCCGGGTATGACTCAGTCGGGATTGCGATCAGCATGTCCTGGCGGCCGCCTCAGGAGATGTTAAAGGCGGTAATCAGCCCGAACACGACGAGGACCCCCAGCGACAGGAACCAGCGCGACCCGGTGCGTGCATCGATCGCCACGGCGATGCAGCCGAGGATCAGCCCGGCAAAGCCCGTGAACACGTTCAGCGTGTTGGCGAAGCGGAAGGAAACCAGCGCCACCAGAACCAAGGCGCTGACCAGCGCCAGCACGATGGCGCCCTTGACGAAGCCCACATAGGTGCTGCGGTGTTCCTCCATGCCGTGGGCATGCGTATCTGACGACGGATGTTCGGCCATGTCTTTCCCCTGCAGCCCGCGTTGCCTTTGCGACGGTTTCTAGCCAACCAGGCCCCGTGCCGCAAGCGGCGCCCCCCGGCGCGGCGATGAGTCACGCGAAGCCGGGACACCGTCTTGTCACAGATGGCGCTCCCAATCCTGCCCACCGTACAGGACCCGGATGATCAGGATATCCGCACCCTCGATCACGTAAACGATGACGTGCGAACCATAGGGATGAATCCGGACGGGTGGCGTGAACTCCGGCCTTTCCCGCGTCAGATGCGGATTGCCGGCCAGGATTTCAAAGGTTTCGAACAAACCCTGAAAATACGCGTCTGCCTGAGCCGCGCCGAATTTCGCCACGCCCTGGGCGTAAATTTGGACAATGTCTTCGTCGGCTCTGAATGTGGTCTTGTAGGCCACGGCCGTTCAACGGGCCTTGGCACGCGCCAGCTTAAAGATATCGCCTTTCGAACGGTTGCTGATACCGCTCTTCAATCCCTGATCTATCGCCTTCTGCAGCTCACGGTGGCGCGCCGCCCGCTCCTGATCCTTGCGAATCAGCTCCCGGACATAGTCGCTGGAATTGCTGTAACGGCCCGACTGCGCCTGAGCCTCAACCCATTCCTTCAACGGGTCCGGCAGCGAAACATTCATTGTCGCCATGATCTATGCTCAACTTTGCAGCCAGTTTAGTACAATGGCAAAGTTTGTCAAAGTCAATTGGGCATCCTATGCTTCCATCCCCTCCAACTCGTCGATCATCCCGGAAATGACCGCCAGGCCCTTCTGCCAGAAGCCGGGATCGGTGGCGTCGAGGCCGAAGGGCTTGAGCAGTTCCGAATGGTGCTTGCTGCCGCCGGCCTTGAGCATCGCGAAATATTTCTCCTGGAAGCCCGTCTCGCTTTCGCGGTAGCGGGCATAGAGCGAATTCACCAGGCAATCGCCGAAGGCATAGGCATAAACATAGAAAGGCGAGTGGATGAAGTGCGGGATGTAGGTCCAGAAGGTCTCGTAGCCCGGCCCGAACTCGATGGCATCGCCCAGGCTTTCCGTCTGCACCTCGAGCCAGATGGTACTGATCTGGTCGGGGGTCAGCTCGCCCTCTTTGCGCGCCGTGTGAATCTTGCGCTCGAAGGTATAGAAGGCGATCTGCCGCACCACCGTATTGATCATGTCCTCGACCTTGGAAGCGAGCAGTGCCTTGCGCTTCGTGGGCTCCGTGGTCTCTCTGAGCAGCGCCTGGAAGGTGAGCATTTCCCCGAACACGCTCGCCGTCTCGGCCAGCGTCAGCGGCGTCGAGGCCATAAGCGCCCCCTGCCCCGCCGCCAGCACCTGATGCACGCCGTGGCCCAGCTCATGGGCGAGCGTCATCACGTCGCGCGTCTTGCCGAGATAGTTGAGCAGCACGTAAGGGTGCGCCGAGGGCACCGTCGGATGGGCGAAGGCGCCCGGCGCCTTGCCGGGGCGCACCGGCGCATCGATCCAGCGCTTGTCGAAGAAGCCCTTGGCGATCACCGCCATTTCGGGCGCGAACTCGCCATAGGCCTTGAGCACGATCTGCTCGGCGTCCGCCCATGGCACCTCGCGTGTATCCTCCTCCGGCAGCGGTGCATTCCGGTCCCAGTGCATCAGTCTGTCCTTGCCGAGCCATTTCGCCTTCATACGGTAATAGCGGTGCGACAGCTTCGGGTAAGCGGCGCGCACCGCCTCGACCAGCGCCGCCACCACTTCGGGCTCGACCCGGTTGGCCAGATGCCGCGCATCGGCGATGTCCTTGAAGCCGCGCCAGCGGTCGGAAATCTCCCGGTCCTTGGACAGCGTGTTGGTGACGAGGGTGAACAGGCGGAGATTTTCCTGGAAGGTCCTGGCCAGCGCTTCGGCACCCGCCTTGCGCTTGGCTTCATCCTTGTCCTGCAGCAGATTGAGGGTGGGCTCGAGGCTCAATTTCTCGCCGTTCACCTCGTAACGCAGGGCCGCCATGGTCTCGTCGAACAGCCGGTTGAAGGCGGAGAATCCGGTCTGCGATTTTTCCAGGAACAATTGCTCGAGCTTGTCTTCAAGCTGATAGGGTTTTTCCTTGCGCAGGTTTTCGATCCACGGGCGATAGTGATTGAGCGCCGGAGTTTGCATCGCCTGCTCGAGTGCCGCGTCGTCAGTGCGGTTGAGCTCAAGTTCGAAGAACAGGAGTTCGGTCGAGATGTCGGTGAGCTTGGCGTTGACATCGCCGTAGAATTTGCCGCGCTTGGCGTCGGTGGTGTCGCCAACATAGTAAAGCTGCGCATAGGAGCCCACGCGGCCGAGCCGGTCCGACAGCGCCTCATAGGCCGTAAGCGCCTCGGCCAGCTCCGCCCCGCTCGAGCCGGCGAGCTTGCCGCGATACTTGCCCGCGAAAGCCTTGGCCGCAGCCTCGCCCTTCTTCAAGTCGGCGGCGAATTCCGGCGCTTCCGGCGACGCATAGAGATCGGCGAGATTCCATTCGGGCAATGTTCCAAGCGCGGCGGCGGTCATGTGCGGTCCTTTTAACTGGGGACGAGACATATGGCCGATGCGACGCCTTACCGCAACGCCCTGAGCGCATTGAGGATCACCGCCACGTCGATCACTTCTTGCACCAGCGCGCCCTGCACCGGCGGCAGGAAGCCCAAGGCCGCGGCGGTCATCGCCGCTATGGAGAGTCCCAGCCCGGCATAGACGCTCTGCAACGCGATGCGGCGCGAACGCTTGGCGATTTCGACCGCCTCGCCGATCCGCTCGAGGTCGTCGGTCAGCAGCACCGCATCGGCCGCCTCGGAAGAGGCGGGCGAGCCGCGCGCGCCCATCGATATGCCGATGTCGGCGGCGGCCAGCGCCGGTGCATCGTTGACCCCGTCGCCCGCCATAAGCACGATGCCGCGTTTGCGTTCTTCAAGCACGATATCGACCTTCGCCTGTGGTGTGAGTTCGCTGCGCAGCGAATCGAGTTCGAGCGCCGCGCCAATCTTCTCGACCACGGCGTGGTGATCGCCGGAAGCCAGCACGATGCGGCTGATGCCCGCCTGCCGCAGCTTCGCCAAAGCCGCGGCCGCATCGCCGCGCAATTCGTCAGCAAGAACGAGATGTCCGGCAAAATGACCATCGATCGCCACCGCGGCGATCACCGAGCCTGCGGCGGCTTGCGGCGTCACAATCCGGCGCCCTCTCAGTTTTCGCGCCACATAATGAAGGCCGCCCACCGCCAAACGATGATTTTCCACATGGCCTTCGATGCCTTCGCCTGCCATTTCACGCACGTCGCGCGGCTTGGCCAGTTTCAGGCCGCGCTCACGGGCCGCCGCGACGATCGAGAGGGCGATGACATGGCCCGAGGCCTGGTCGAGCGAGGCGGCAAGCCGCAGGATGTGATCGGCCGTCCGCCGCCCGGCCGGCTGCACATCGATCAGCCTGGCGCGGCCATGGGTGAGGGTTCCGGTCTTGTCGATGACCAGTGTCGAGGCCCGCGCCAATGTTTCCAAGACCGGTCCGCCCTTGACCAGCACGCCGCGCCGCGCCGCTTTGCTGATGCCGGAAATAATGGCAACCGGCACCGCCAGGATGAGCGGGCAAGGCGTAGCCGCCACCAGCACCGCCAGCAACCGCAGTTTTTCGCCGGTCACCAGCCAGGCGCCGCCGGCCAGCAGCACGGTGAACAGCAGAAACCAAAGCGCGAAGCGGTCGGCGAGCCGGACCATCGGCGCCTTCGCCTCCTGGGCTGCCTCAACCAGCCGGACGATGGCCGAATACGTGCTCTCGGCCGCGCTGCGCGTGGCGATCATGTCGAAGGCCATGTCGAGACTGGTCGAGCCGCTCAGCAGCTCTTCGCCCTCGCGCCGCCGCACCGGGATCGATTCGCCGGTGAGCACCGCCTGATCGAGCAGCGCCGTGCCCGCGGTGACCCTGCCGTCCACCGGCACCGTCTCGCCCTGCCGCACCAGCATGCGGTCGCCGGGAACGATGGCATCGATCGGGGTGAGCGCCAATTGGCCGTCGCGATAACGCAGCGCTGACTTGGGCGCCCGTCCGAGAAGCGCCTTCATCTCGGCCCGGGCGCGACTCTGGGCATAATCCTCGAGCAATTGGCCGCTCGCATACATCAGCGACACGACCGCTCCGGCCAGCGGTTCGCCGAGGACGATGGCGGCCGACATGGACAGGGCGGCAACGACATCGAGCCCGAATTCCCCGCGTCTGGTGACTGCCCATATCTGCCGCAGCAGCACCGCGAGCACCGCCGCCGTCGCGGCCGACCAGATTGCCTCGGGCCATATTGCAAGCCCCGCCCAGGCGGCCAACAGGCCCGCCACCAGGCCGGTAGCCGAGACGGCAATCAGCAGGACTTTGAACCGGTTCATCGTGTCAACAGCCTCACCCGGTTCAACATGACCCGATTCCCGCACCGCGGCATGACCGGCATCGAGCCGCGTCCGATTGTCCCCAAACGCGCTAACCCGTTAAGCCCCCTTTTACCCTTCCCTGCCACATTGGCACCGCGAACCACAGGGGAATGACATCGGTGCACAACCGGGAAACGGCATCCGCGGTCAGACCTCCAATCCTGACCAGAACAGAGAGTAGTTAGTTGAGCATGGCCTCCCGCGTCCTCATCGTCGAAGACGATCCCGCCCAGCGCCGCATCCTTGAAGAAATGGTGAAGCGATTCGGTTTCGACCCCATTTTGGTCGATGGCGGAGCCAAGGGCATCGACGTGCTGAAAAGCCCGTCCGGCGGCACCGTCGAACTGGTGATTCTCGATCTCAACATGCCCGGCATGGACGGCCTCGAGTTTCTCGAAAGATTGCAGGGCGTGCGCGGCGACTTGCCGGTGATTGTGCAGACGGCGCAGGGTTCGATCGAAACCGTGATCAAGGCGATGCGGGCGGGGGCCGACGATTTCGTCGTCAAGCCGGTTTCGCCCGAGCGCCTCAAGGTCTCGATGCAGACCCTGCTCAAGGTCAATGCCCTCACCGAAGAAGTCAGGCGCCTCAACAAGAAGGTGAGCGGAGCGCTGACCTTCGGCGATCTCATTGCCTCCTCGCCGGCCATGGCCAATGCCATGCGACTCGGCCGCCGCGGCGCCCAGTCCAATATCCCGATCCTGATCGAAGGCGAATCGGGCGTCGGCAAGGAAATGATCGCCCGCGCCATTCAGGGTGAGAGCGAGCGCGCCGGCAAGCCCTTCGTCGCCGTGAATTGCGGCGCCATTCCGGAGAATCTCGTCGAGTCGATCCTTTTTGGCCACGAGAAAGGCGCCTTCACCGGCGCCACCGGCCGCCACACCGGCAAGTTCCAGGAAGCCGATGGCGGCACGCTGTTTCTTGACGAAGTCGCCGAGCTTCCCCTCGACATGCAGGTGAAACTCCTGCGCGCCATCCAGGAGGGCGAGATCGACCCGGTGGGGGCGCGCAAGCCCGTCAGGGTCAATATCCGGCTGGTCTCCGCCACCAATCGCAACATGATCGACATGGTCAAGGCCGGCCAGTTCCGCGAAGATCTCTACTACCGGCTCAATGTCTTCCCGATCATGGTGCCGCCCCTGCGCGACCGCAAGGAGGATATTCCCGCCTTGGTCGAGCATTTCATCATCCGTTTTGCCGCCGAAGAGGGCCGCAAGGTGCGCGGCGTCGATCCCCAGGTGCTGGCCATGCTGCAGGCCTATGCCTGGCCGGGCAATGTCCGGCAATTGGAGAACACCGTGTTCCGCGCCATTGTCCTGTGCGAGGGCGATCGGCTTGAACTCCAGGATTTCCCGCAGATTGCCGCGCTGGTCGAAGGCTACGAGATCAAGATTCCGGCTGCCCCGCCTGCGCCGTCCAAACCTGCGCTTCCACAAGGCGCCGCCGCCATCTCCGGTGGCTCGGGCGTCGCCCGCTCGGCCGGCGCCGCCGTGAGCGACGGCATGGCGCTTGGCATTCCGGCGGTGACCGACGGCGGCCACATCCGCAAGCTCGAGGAAGTTGAAGCCGACATGATCCGTCTGGCGCTGCACCGTTATCGCGGGCAGATGTCGGAAGTTGCCCGCAAGCTCGGCATCGGGCGCTCGACGCTTTACCGGAAAATGAAAGATTTGGGCCTCGAGGAGGCAAACGGGTAACAGCTTCGACATATTATCGCGATGGAACCTATCCCCGGTTGAATTCGTTTAAGAGGAGCATTAGGTTCAGCGGTTAGAGGCAGGAATCGGCGTCGATGAAAAGGTTCGTGGTGCGGTTTGCAGTTGCAGCGGCAGCCGTTACGATTGCGGCGGGTATCGCCCTTGCCGATCATTCGGTGCTGGTAAAGAAGAAGAGGGGGTTGTTTTACGATCTCTTCGGCGGTGGCTCGCGTTCTGAGACGTTTCCGCGGCGCCAGGCCGGCAATGACTGGTGGGAAGAAGACGGCAAGATCCGTTTCTTCTTCGATAATCCGCGGCAGAAACGCTACGATCTCGGTGATGCCGACGCCGACATCGAGCCGGGCTATGGAATGGGCAATCTTACCTATGTGCCCGACAAGCTCGTGGCCGTTGCCCAGGAATCGCTCGCGGCGCCGCGGCCCGCCGATGCCGCCGCAGCGGCGATCTACGATGCGTTGACCGATCCCGAGCTTTCCATCCGCATCGTGCAGGAGGAACAGCGGGCAATCCTCGATCACTATGCCGCGACCGGCTTCCGGCCGCTGTGGATAGAGGACGGAAAGCTGGCGCCGCGCGCCGAAGCGGTTCTCGCTCTCCTTGCCGCAGCCGGCGAAGAAGGTTTGGAACCGGCCCATTATCTGGTTCCATCGCTTGCTAGTTTCGATGCGGCTTCGCGGCCCATGGCTGGCGACATGCAGGCCCTGGCACGCCTCGATCTCGGCCTCACCGCCATGGCCGTCAAGTATGCCCGGCATGTTTCGGGCGGCCAGTTCGATCCGCGCCGCCTGTCGCGTTACCACGACATCACCCCGGAGACCGTTTCCGCCACCCAGGCGATCAAGGTCCTGGCCTATTCGCCTTTCCCCGACTCCTACTTGCGCGATCTGCAACCGAAGCACCCAGCCTATGCGGCGATGAAATCGGCGCTGGCTGAACTCCGCCAGGAATTGGCGGGCCGCGAGTTCGTGCCGATCCCGGAAGGCAAGCGGGTAAAGCCCGGACAGAGCAGTGCCCGCATTGTTGCACTGCGCTCTCGGCTCCAGGACATGGCCCTGCTGCCGCCTGAAGCCGCCCTTGACGCCGGCAGCGAAACGCTCGATGCCACGGTCGCAGCCGCACTCAAGCGGTTCCAGAAGCAAGCCAAAATCAAGCAGACCGGCGCCCTCGATGGCGCCACCGTCGCCGCCCTGAATGATAACGGCAGCGACCGCGATTTGCGCCGGCTCACCTACAACATGGAGCGGATGCGCTGGCTGCCGAAGACTCTCGGATCGAAATTCGTCTTCGTCAACACCGCCGCCTTCCAGGTCTCAGTGATGGACCGGGGCAGCGAAATCTGGCGCAGCAAGGTGATCGTCGGCAAGCCGATGAACCAGACGCCGGCCTTCCACGATGAAATCGAAACCGTGGTGTTCAATCCTTCCTGGGGAGTGCCGCCCTCGATTATCGCCAATGAATATCTGCCGAAGCTGTGGGAAGACCCGAGCTATCTCGACCGCGAGGGTTTCCGGGTGATCGATTCGAGTGGCGAAGTCATCCCGTCCTCCTACATCGACTGGAATGCCTATAGCGGGCGCGTGCCTTTCGACATCCAGCAGCCTCCCGGTGACGGCAATGCGTTGGGTCAGCTCAAATTCCTGTTCCCCAACAAACACGATATCTACATGCACGACACGCCGACCAAGAAGCTGTTCGCCAAGGATATGCGTGCCTACAGTCACGGGTGCGTTAGGGTGCAGAACCCGCGGGAATTCGCCACCGTGCTGCTCGGCTGGAGCCGGACCAAGGTCGCCAACAACATCGAAAGCGGCGTGAGCCAGACGGTCAAGCTGCCGGCCAAGGTGCCGGTGCACCTCACCTATTTCACCGCCTGGCCGGACGAAAATGGAAAGATCTTGTATTTCAACGACATCTATGGCCGCGACCAGACCATGGAGAAAGCCCTCTCGGTCCAGACCCTGGCCCAGCGCTGACTTTTCCCGGGGGACTGGGAAGCGCTTAAGCGCCTGTTAATTACACTGGTTCAGATTCGCGTCAGACTTGGGGATGTGGCTGCCTTGGGGCTGCCGCAATCCTTGTTTGAAGTCCGGATTGGGTGTAAGCGGGTTTTGGGCCTGCTGGTTGAACCTGAACGGGGAACCAGAGGGAATCGGGGACTAAACCCGGTCGCGTGTGGGGTATGAGTTTGGAAAGCAGGGAATCCGGACGCCGTCAGCCATTGATATCGCGTTGTAGAAAAGCCTTGGCATCGACCGCCATCGCCGCCCTGCTGGTTGCTGGGGTCTGGACGGTCATCGGCTCGCCGGCATTTTCCGGCGGCGAGACCCGCACACTTTCCCTCTATCACGTCCACACCCGCGAAAGCCTGACCGTCACCTACATGGTCAAGGGCAAATACGTTCCCTCCGCCCTCAAGAAGATCAACTATCTGCTGCGCGACTGGCGGCGCAACGAGGTGATCAATATCGACCCCAAGTCCGTCGATCTGATATGGGAACTCCATGCCGATCTCGGCTCGCAGCGCCCCATCCACATCGTCAGCGGCTACCGCTCGCCCCGCACCAACTCGTTCTTGAGGAAGATCGGCCGCAACGTGGCGACCAAGAGCCTGCACATGGTCGGCAAGGCCATCGATATTTATTTCCCCGATGTTCCCACCGAGAAAATCCGCAACAGCGCGCTGGTCCGCACAGTGGGCGGCGTCGGCTACTATCGCACGTCGGGCGGACCAACCGGCTTCCTCCACATCGATTCCGGCAGGGTGCGCCAGTGGGGTCCGCCGATCAGCTCGACGCAAATGGCCAAGATTTTCCGCGATTACCGCAAGACCGTCGGCGCCCGCCTCAGCCGCAAGGAGCGGCTGCTGATCGCCGCCACAAGTAATAACGCACCGCCGCCAACCGTAGAAGAGGGCGACGAGGATGAAGTCGCGGAAGTGACGAGCAGCAAGTCGCAAGCCGCACCCAAGGCCAAGCCCGCCGTCACGGCGCCGAAGGAACTGGTCAAGGGCTATCCGGTTCCCAAGCCGCGGCCCAAGCCCATTGAAGTGCTGATCATGGCGGCGGTCAACATGAAGATCGAGCCCGCCTCGGCCCCGCCGCCGACGCTCGTCTCCCACCCCAAAACCTCGCCGGTCGCCGACAACATCGGCCCCGTCGAAGCCGCCGCAACCATGACCGAGCCATCCACCTTCGAGCAGACACCGAATTCCGCCGCCAAGGGAGGCCTTGCCGCCTCGCTGCGCGACGGCACCGCCGACGGACTGCCGACCATCAAGGCGCTCGCCGCTTCGGCGTCGGGGGAGGATCTGTTCTGGTGGCCGCGCCAGATTGTCTTCAGCCCCGATCAGGCCGTCCGCCGCGACGGCGCGCCGCAGCAGTTCAGCAGCACCTCCGCCACTATCCTGCCGGGCAGCGCCGAAGCCGCTGAACCGGTTGCCGCCGATTCCTTGGCGCTCGCGCACCTGTTCCAGTCTTCGGTGCAGCCGGCGCCGGGCAAGGGCGACAGGCTGGTGGTCAACCGCCAAGGTAAGGGCAGCCTACCCGCCACAATGGCCAGCGGCGGCCAGCAACTGGGCCTGCTGAAATCCGAATAACTTAAGCCGCCGCCTCGGTTTCGACCGGCAACATCCCCAGTGCCTGCATATAGAGAGCGAGCAGCGCCTGCTCTTCCTCACGCTCGTTGTGGTTCTTCTTGCGCAGCGAAACCACCTTGCGCAGCACCTTGGTGTCGAAACCGTTGCCCTTGGCCTCGGCATAGACTTCCTTGATGTCGGCCGCGATCGTCTTCTTCTCTTCTTCCAACCGCTCGATCCGTTCCACCAGGCCACGCAATTGTCCCTGGGCGAAACTCGTTTTCTTGTCGGCCATTAAAATCACTCCGCATTTCAGTGTTTGTGGCTCTTCTCGAAGGCCGCCTTCTGGGTTGGGTTGGCCTCGCGCTGGTACTTGGCTTTCCATTCGTCCTGCGGCATTCCGTAGACCATGGTGCGGACCTCCTCGCGTGTCGCCGCGAAGCCCTTGGCCGTCGCCGCTTCCTCGAACCAGTTCGCCAGGCAGTTGCGGCAGAAACCGGCGAGATTCATAAGATCGATGTTCTGCACATCGGTGCGTTTGCGCAAATGCTCGAGGAGCCGGCGGAACGTCGCCGCTTCCAGTTCGGTCCTGGTGTTGTCATCGATTTGCATGGCCGTCCTCAGTGGTGTTCGATCCGGTGGATCGCGGGGTCATTCATAATCGGTTCGATGACGCGCGCCAGCCGCCCGGTCCATTCATCCACACCTGTTTTGTGCGCGATCAGATCCTGGCGGATTTCGATCAGCACATGGGCAAGCCCGCGCGCCGTGGCGTGAATGCTCATCGTATCGCCTTCCAGCGCTCCCGAATAGGGCTCGTTGTCGCCCACCATGATCCCGTCGCAGGCTCTGAGCCCCGCCAGCATGGCGGCGGCAAACCTTCTGTCGCGGTCCCACAATATGCCCGCATGCCAGGAGCGCACTCTGCCCTTCCAGGTGGGCGTGAAGCTGTGGACGGATATGAGGGCCGGAACCGCGCCCGCTGCCAGAGCCGAGTCGATGGCCTCGTCAATCGTCCGGTGGTAGGGCGCATGGAATTTTTCGATACGGGTGCGGCGTTCGGCTTCGTCGACGTCCGCATTGCCCGGCACCAAGGCGCCATCCGACAGTTTCATGATTAAGGTCGGATCGTCCGGCCCGCGATTGGGATCGATCAGCAGCCGCGAATAACGGCTCAATACGGCGGGGCAATCGAGCTTTGCGGCCAACGCCAGGGTCACCGCCCGGGCACCGATGTCATAGGCAATGTGGCGTTCGAATTGCGCCGCCGCCAGCCCCAGTCTGCCATAACGCTGCGGCAGCGCGCTGCTGGCAAGGTCGCAGATCAGCAACAGCCCAAGGTTGCCGCCGGCCATGATTTCAAAGCCGTTTTCCATGTCTGTCAAACTCATGGACGGGGCATATAGATGACGCTAAAGCCGCAGTCATCTTATTGCCAAACTTGCCAGCCCGATTAGAAGGATATGCGGGCGGCCGTTCACCACGCTTGCCGTGGCAGTTGACGGCATCCGCCCTTGAAGGGGAATGTAATGACCGATTCGGGGACAATGCGGGGAGGCGGCACCATGGTTCGGGCATTGGCGATCGGCGTGGGCGCGCTTCTCGCGCTCGCCGCCGCCAGCCTGCCGGCGAAAGCCGATCTCAAGATGTGCAACAACACGGCCAGCCGGGTCGGCGTGGCGCTGGGCTACAAGGACAAGGAAGGCTGGGCCAGCGAGGGCTGGTGGACCATCGACTCGCAGAAATGCCTGGTTCTTCTCAAGGGTGCGCTGATCGCCCGCTATTATTACGTTTACGCCGTCGACTACGAGAAGGGCGGCTCCTGGGGCGGCAAGGCGCTGATGTGCATCCGCGACAAGATCTTCACCATCCGCGGCCTCGATAACTGCGTCGAGCGCGGCTACCAGAAAATGGGTTTCTTCGAAGTCGATACCGGTGAGGAAACCGACTGGACCGTTTCGCTGTCTGGCGAAAAGACCTCGCAGGGTCAATAGCCGGCGTGCGCCGCAATCGGAAAGTCAAGATCGTCGCCACTTTGGGGCCCGCTTCGGCGTCGCCCGAGATGATCGAGAAATTGTTTCTGGCCGGCGTCGATGTCTTCCGCATCAACATGAGCCACACGCAGCACAAGCTGCTTGAAGAGCTGCACGGCCACATCCGCAAGATCGAAACCAGGTTGAACCGCCCGATCGGCATTCTCGCCGATCTGCAGGGGCCGAAGATCAGGATCGGCACCTTCCGCGGCGGCGAGGCCAAGATCGAGGCCGGCGGACAGTTCGTCTTCGATCTCGATGCCGCGCCCGGCGGCGCAACGCGCGTTCACCTGCCGCATCCGGAAATCTTCGCCGCCGCCAAGCCGGGCGACAATCTGCTCCTGAATGACGGGCGCCTCAGGGTCGAGATCGTCAAGGCCGGCGGTTCGCGCCTCGAGACGCGGGTGATCTTCGGCGGCACGCTGTCCGACCACAAGGGCGTCAATCTTCCCGACACGGTGATCCCCATTCCGGCTTTGACCGGCAAGGACCGCGCCGATCTCGAAGCTGCCGCCACTATCGGCGTCGACTGGATTGCTTTGTCCTTCGTGCAGCGCCCCGAGGACGTGGCCGAGGCGCGCCAGCTGGTGCGCGGCCGCGCCGGCGTCATGGCCAAGATCGAAAAACCCTCGGCGCTCAATTGTCTCGCCGAGATTCTCGAGATCGCCGACGGCATCATGGTGGCGCGCGGCGATTTGGGCGTCGAGTTGCCGCTCGAGACCGTGCCCGGCCGCCAGAAGCAGATCACCCGGGCGGCCCGCAAGGCCGGCAAGCCCGTGGTCGTCGCCACCCAGATGCTGGAATCGATGATCACCGAACCGGTCCCGACCCGCGCCGAAGTCTCCGATGTCGCCACCGCCGTCTATGAGGGCGCCGATGCCATCATGCTGTCGGCGGAAAGCGCCACCGGCAAATGGCCCGACAAGGCGGTCGCCACCATGGACCGCATCGCCCAGGCGGTCGAGCGCGACACGCTCTATCACGGCATTCTCACCGCCCAGCGCAACGAGCCGCAGCCGACCAGCGCGGATGCCATTTCGGAAGCGGCGCGCTCCATTTCCGAACGGCTGAATCTCGCCGCCATTGTCTGCTACACGGGCTCGGGTTCGACGGGGCTTCGCGTGGCGCGCGAGCGGCCGGAAATACCGGTCATCGCGCTGACGCCGATTGCCGCGACGGCGCGCCGCCTGGCGCTGGCCTGGGGCCTGCACTGCGTGCTTACCGCCGACGCCCAGGACCTCGACGACATGGTGGCGCGGGCCTGCCACATCGCCTTCTCGGAAGGCTTCGCCCAGCCCGGCCAGCGCATCATCATCACCGCCGGCGTGCCTCTTGGAACTCCGGGCGCGACCAACATGCTGCGCATCGCCTTTGTCGGCAAGGATGGCTCGGCGGGGAACTAAATCGGCTGCTCGAGCTTCTCGAGTTCCTTGACCGCGTCCTTGACGGAACCCATGGTCGGATTGACCGCCAGCGCATCGCGGAAGGCCGCAAGCGCGTCCGATAACTTGCCCTCCTTGCGGTAGATCATGCCGCGCCCGGACAGCGCGCCGAAGTGGCGCGGCTCGAGATCGAGCACCTTGTCGATGTCGGCGAGCGAATCCTCGAAGCGCCCCATCATGAAATACAGCGTGGCGCGCTTGTTCCAGGCCTCGGCGAAATCCGGGTGAACCGCGACCAGCCGGTCGAGAATGGCCAGCGAGGGTTCGAGGGCGGCCTTGTTCATGGCCTCGGTCGCCTGCTTGAGCAGCAATTCGGCGGTGGGCGAATCGGAACTCATCCACAATTGCCAGATCGCCCGTTCGGCGATCCGCGCCTCTTCTTCGCCGCTGACCGTGCGCAGCCGGGCAAACAGGCTGTCAAGCGCCTCGGCGCGGACTTCGGACTGGCTCCTGCGAACCACTTGACCGGCAGGCTCGCGCGTATCTTCGGCCAGGGCCGGCAGGAATATCAGCGGCAGTAGCAGGAGGGC
>JANMQB010000060.1:0-3625 GCA_031370155.1 Hyphomicrobiales bacterium
CGATCGCCGACGGCATCGAATATGCCCGCGCCGGTGTCGCGGCGGGCCTCGATATCGACCGTTTCGCACCGCGCCTGTCCTTCTTCTGGGCGATTGGCATGAACTTCTTCATGGAAGTGGCGAAGCTGCGAGCCGCGCGTATTCTGTGGGCCAAGCTGATGCGGCGCTTCGATCCCATGGACGAACGCTCGCTCATGCTTCGCGCCCATTGCCAGACGAGCGGCTGGAGCCTGGCGGCCCAGGATATCTTCAACAATGTGACGCGGACGGCGATCGAGGCCATGGCGGCGACCCAGGGCGGCACGCAATCGCTGCACACCAATTCGCTCGACGAGGCGCTGGCGCTGCCCACCGATTTCTCGGCCCGCATCGCGCGGAACACGCAATTGTTTCTGCAGCAGGAGGCGGGCACCTGCCGGATCATCGACCCGTGGGGCGGCAGCTATTTCATCGAGCGGCTCACCGCCGATCTCGCCGCCAGGGCGTGGAGTCATATCGAAGAGGTCGAGGCGATGGGCGGCATGGCCAAGGCGATCGAGGCGGGCGTGCCCAAGCTCAGGATCGAGGAAGCTGCGGCTCGCACCCAGGCGCGCATCGACGCGGGCGAGCAGACGGTGGTGGGCGTCAACAAGTATCAAATCGGGAACGATACGAAGATCGACATTCTGAAGGTCGACAATTCGGCGGTGCGCGCCAAGCAGATCGAGAAGCTGGCGCGGCTCAGGGCGGAGCGCGATTCTGTTCGGTGGCAGGCGATGCTGGACAGGCTCTCCTTGGTGGCGCGGTCCGGAGAAGGAAATCTGCTGGCGGCGGCCGTCGATGCGGCGCGCGCCAAGGCGACGGTGGGCGAAATCTCGCTGGCATTGGAAAAGGTGTGGGGCCGGCATCAACCCACGGTGCGGGTGGTGAAGGGCATCTATGGCGCGGCGGCGAAGGATGCTCCCAAGCTCGAGCGGGCCAAGCGCGCCGTCGCGGCCTTCCGCGAGGCCGATGGGCGGGCGCCGCGCATCCTGGTCGCCAAGATCGGCCAGGACGGGCACGATCGCGGCCAGAAGGTTATCGCCTCGGCCTTTGCCGACATGGGCTTCGAGGTGAAGATCGGCGCGCTGTTTGCAACGCCGGAGGAAGTGGCGGGCCTGGCGGCGGCGGAGGACGTGCATGTGGTGGGCGTCTCATCGCTCACCGCCGGCCATCTTGCCCATATTCCGGTGCTGAAGGCAGCCCTGGACAAGGCCGGGCGGGGCGACATTTTGATCGTCGCCGGCGGCGTGATCCCGCCGCAGGACATGCGGGCCCTGATGGACATGGGGGTTGCGGTAGTGTTTCCGCCGGGCACCGTCATTCCCGATGCGGCACTGGCGCTGCTCGGGAGGCTCAATGAACGCCTGGGCTATGCCCAGAAGGTTGCAGGAAGGAATTGAACCATGCCGATGCGGATTGTTGTGCTTGCCGTTCTGATTCTGACGCTCGCCGGATGCGTGCTGCAATCGAAGGAGCCCGCCTTCGGCGATGAACAGTCGAGCCTGGTTTTCGGCGCGGCTCCGGTTACCATGAAGTCCTACAGCTGGAAGGATGGCGAATGGACCGAGGACAAGGAGAGGCTCGCGTTTACGGTGGAGGGCCGCCACTATGTGGCCAAGGAAGACGAGTCGAGCGCCGGCCTTGCCTTCATTCCGCTCTCCGGCGATTGGTTCGCGGTTCAGGCCACGGAGGCAGCAAAGCCTACCAACTACACGTTGGCGACGGTCAAGGACGGCGTGGCGGTATTTCATCTCCTGGAATGCGCGGACCTCAAGAAGCGGGCCGGGCTCGAAGCCTATATCACTTACCAACGCGACGACTGCTTCATCAAGGAAGGCGTCGCGGCGATGGCGCTGTTCGGCGAACTCGTGAAGCAGCCGGGGGAGCCGTCGGCCAAGATCGAGCCGGTGATGTGACGGGCTTCGGCCGACCAAACGCGAAAGCCACCGACCACTACCTTCCTCACATGACGGCGTGGACGTCGCCGACGTGGAGCTTGCGCCAGTTGGAGAGGTCGGCGCGGGTGAAGCCGGACAGTAGCGTCTTCTCTTCGGCGGTCCAGACGTCGAGGGAGGCGAGAACCGAGGCCATGGCTGTTTCGGCGGCGCGGCCGGCGCCGTCATCGCATTTGAGCGCAATGCCGAGGCCGGCATAGGGGATCGAGCCGCAATAGACACCCTCGGCGCCGGTCTTGATGAAGGCGCGCGGCACGGCCTGCATGAGAAGGGTGTCAAAGCGGCCGGTGCCCGCCACCATGAAGGGATGAGCCCGCACGGCGGCGATGATGCGGCGGGCGGCGGCGTTGTCCGGCGATGCGAGGCGGGCAAAGCCCAGCGCCAAGTTGCGCAAGGGTATGGCCCAGGTGGGAACCGAGCAGCCGTCGATGCCGCAGGGCGCGGCATTGACATCGCAATCGCACAGGGCGGCGATGGTTCTGGCGATGGCGCGTTGTACCGGATGGGTGCGGTCCACATAGTTTTTCGGATCGGCGCCCAATTGCCGCGCCAGGGCGAGCATGCCGGCGTGCTTACCGGAACAATTGTTGTGGACCTGAAGGGCCTCGCCGCCGCCGCGCACCAGATCGTGCTGGGCCTTGATCTCGATCGGCCAATGGGCGCCGCACTCATATTGGTCCTCGCTGTTGCCGGCCTTGCGCAGCATGGCGCGGGCCACGCGCACATGATCGGGCTCGCCACTGTGCGAGGCGCAGGCGAGTGCCACCTCCTCGTCGGTGAAGCCGAAACGGTGGGCGGCGCCGCTGTCAATGACGGCCAAGCACTGGAAGGCCTTGATGGCCGAGCGCGGGAACACCGGCGCATCGATATGGCCGGCCGAGGCGACGATGCGCCCTGCCCCGTCGCTGACCGCATAGGCGCCGGTATGGCGGCTTTCGACGATGCCGCCGCGAGTGACTTCGGCGTTGACGGGATTAGGCATTGGCGGCTTCCTCGGCGGCCAGAGCGGGGGCGAGCAGATACCACGCGAAGGCGAGAAGCTGAAGCACGAGGAAAAATCCGATGGCCCAGCTGTAGCCGCGCGGATCATAGCCGGTGGCGGTATTGGGAAAGAGGCCAATGATCAGGCCGACCGCATATTGCGAGCAGAAGGCGGCGATGAACACGGCGAAATTGATGGTGGCGTTGGAGCGGCCGGCCAGATCCTTGCCGATGTGGGCGGCGAACCAGGGGTAAGCCAGGACCGCCACCTGGCCGAAGGCCGCGATTGCCAGCCAGGCCGGCAGCATCAGGCCATCGATACGAAACACGATGATCGCCTGAGCCGCGAAATAGAGGACATTGAAGCCGAGCATCACCGGCATGGGGCCCATGCCGCGGCGGCCCAGCCAATCGGCGATTATCCCCACCAACAGGATGCCGATCACGAAGGATATCGCCATCCACAGGAGATGGCGCGCCACCTCCTCGCGGGACAGCCCCATGGCATCGCGGAACCAGGGGCCGGCCCACAGGGTCTGGATGCTAATCTGAACGCCGGCGGTGAGAGCCAGGAGCGGCGCCACGCGCCAGAACAGCGGCCGCCGGATGATGGCCATGAGCTCGGAAAACTGCCGGCGGAATGGGGCGGGCGCGCCAAGCGTGTCCTG
>JANMQB010000085.1:0-3664 GCA_031370155.1 Hyphomicrobiales bacterium
CTCATTTCCTGTCCGAGGGTGATTGGCGTTGCGTCCTGCAGATGCGTGCGGCCAATCTTGACCAGGTCCATGAACTCTTCGGACTTTTTGGCGAGCGTGTCACGCAGCAGCGCCACGCGCGGCAACAGATACCCCTCGATCGCCTCGACAGCAGCGATGTGCATCGCGGTCGGATCAGTGTCGTTGGCCGATTGGCTCATATTGACGTGATCGTTCGGGTGCACCGGCTTTTTCGAGCCCATAACGCCGCCCATCATCTCGATCGCGCGGTTGGAGATCACCTCATTGGCATTCATGTTGGATTGGGTGCCCGAACCGGTCTGCCAGACCACCAGCGGGAAATGCTCGTCGAGCTTGCCGTCGATCACTTCCTGCGCCGCCTTGACGATCGCTTCACCCAGTTTCGGATCGAGACGGCCGAGCGCCATGTTGGTTTCCGCCGCGGCGCGCTTGACGACGCCCAATGCCCGCACGATGGGCTTGGGCTGCTTTTCCCAGCCGATCCTGAAATTACCGATGCTGCGCTGGCTCTGGGCGCCCCAATAGCGGGTCGCGTCCACTTCGATGGGGCCGAATGTGTCGGTTTCGGTGCGGGTCTTGCTCATGTTGCGCTTTTCGTGACAGTGGTTGGGGGCTGATTATCATGGCAGGGCGCGAGCCGCCAGTGAGGAGGAATGGGTGAAAAAAATTCCCCGCGGTGTCTGGGTTCTGGGTTTCGTCAGTCTGTTCATGGATGTCTCGTCCGAAATGATTCATGCGCTGCTGCCGGTGTTTCTGGTGGTGACACTTGGCGCCAGCGCCGTGACACTGGGGGTGATCGAAGGGCTGGCCGAAGCCACGGCGCAGATCGTCAAGCTGTTCTCCGGGCTGCTCAGCGACCGCTGGCGCAACCGCAAGGGCTTGGCGCTCGTGGGCTATGGCCTGTCGGCCGTCGTCAAGCCGCTGTTTCCCATTGCCGTCACTCCTTTCGAGGTATTCGCGGCGCGTATCGCCGACCGCATCGGCAAGGGCATCCGGGGCGCGCCCCGCGATGCGCTGGTTGCCGATATCACGCCGCCGGAATTGCGCGGAGCCGCTTTCGGCCTGCGCCAGTCGCTCGATACGGTGGGCGCGTTTCTCGGGCCACTGGCGGCCATTATGCTGATGATAGCCCTTGCCGACGATGTGCGCGGCGTCTTGTGGATCGCGGTCGTTCCGGCCGGCCTGGCCGTCGCCATCCTGGCCTTCGGCGTCAGCGAACCGGAAGCGCCGGCGGGGGTGGCCCGGAAGCCCGCCTTCAGCCTGGCCACGGCGCGCCTCCTCGGCCCGGCCTTCTGGCTGGTCGCCGCGATCGGGGCGGTAATGATGCTGGCCCGCTTCTCGGAAGCCTTTCTGGTTCTCAAGGCGGCGGATACGGGGCTTGCGGTGCGCTATGTCCCCGCCGTCATGGTGGTGATGAGCGTCGTCTATTCCTTGTCGTCATATCCGGCGGGAGCGCTGTCCGACAGATATGGCAGGCTTGGCCTGCTGGCGGCGGGACTTGCCGTGCTGATCGCCGCCGATCTCGTCCTCGCCATCGCCACTTCGATTGCCGCGGTGATGGCCGGTGTTGCCCTGTGGGGGCTGCACATGGGGCTGACCCAGGGCATTCTCGCCACGCTGGTTGCCGACACCGCACCGGAAGATCTGCGCGGCACAGGGTTCGGCGCCTTCAATCTGGTGAGCGGTGCGGCACTGCTGCTGGCCAGCGTCATTGCGGGAGTACTCTGGGAGTGGGCCGGCGCTCAAGCTACTTTCCTGGCCGGCGCGGGCTTCGCCGCCGCGGCACTCGCCGGTTTTGCTATCCTAGCTCGTCCCACCAGATCGGATTGGTCCAGGCGCGTTTCCCCGCCTGATCGATGATCGAGACGCGGAACCACGGACTCTTGTCGCGCAACAGCCAACCGTCCTCGAATTTCTTCAGGTCGACGGTGGCGCCGGTGATGGCTTTGCCGGTGCGCCCGGCGCTGCGCGAGTTGCCGCAAATCGCCACGATCGTATTGACGGGCGAGCACGAGATATTGAGTTCGGTGCCCTCGAGCGTGATATCGTGGATAACCGGACCCTGGCTCGCATAATATTCGCCGCGTTTCAGCGCCGCCAGCAGCACATCGGGATCGAGGCTCTCGGCCCTGACCTGCACCCAGCCGCCGAAATGATCGTCGCTCTTGAAATGGGCGTCGTCGGTGGCGAAAGCCGAGAGCCTGCGGCCTTCGGTCAACATCTGGTCGAGCAGATACCAGCCGTCGCCGCGGTCGATCTCGACGGCGCAGCCGTGGTTGTAGATCTCGACCGCATGGGCGCAGTCGATGGCGCGGCTGTCCTCCATGGTGAGTTGCGACCAGGCGGGATGCGCGATGCCGATGAAGGCGCCGGACTCCGCCGCGCGCCTGGCCAATTGCGGTCCGGTCTCGTCCGTGCCGCAGGCCGGAAAGTCGAGCGGCAATCCCGCCGCCACGATGTGCCAGAGTTCGCCCACCTGGGTGACGGGTGCGTGGATTTCCGAGCCGATGATGGTGGTGAAATTGTTGGAGCGGAAGGCGCGGGTGTCGGCCACCGGCCAATCGAAACGATCGAGGAAGTGGTCGGACAGCATCATGAAGTCGTAGCCCGCGGTCTTGTAGGCCTCGACCACATCGCGCGGCGCCAGCGCCCCGTCCGACAAGGTGGAGTGGGTGTGCAGATTGCCGCGCCAGAAGCGGCCGGGACGCGAGAAGGGGGCAAGTCCGGTCATGTTGCTCCTATACGCTCATTTGCATGCCGAGTTCGACCACGCGGTCGGGCGGGATGCGGAAGAATTCAATGGCCCGGGCCGACTGGTTCGCCAGCATGATGAAGATGCGCTGCTGCCAGAAGGGCAGGGCCGAACGGGCGGAGATGCGGATCACCCGGCGGCCGAGGAAATAGGAGGCCTGGCGCGGATCGATGGCGAGACCGAAGGGCTCGCAGGCGCGAAGCGCCGCCGGCACATCGGGCTGCTCCATGTAGCCGAATCGCGCCTCCACCAGCCAGGCGCCGAGCGGCAATTTCTTGACGACGACGCGATCGGCGGGCTCGGCGCGCGGCTCGTCGGTGGTCTCCACCGTGATGAAGACGAGAATGTCGTGCAGCACGCGGTTGTGCTTGAGGTTGTGCATCAAGGCGCTCGGCGCATAGACGGGATCGGTCTGCATGAAGACGGCGGCTCCCGCCACCCGCGTCGGCGGGCGTTTCTCCAGGCTCTCGAGCAGGCCCTGAAGCTCGATCGATTCCTTGCGCAGCTTGGCCGCCAGCGCCTGGCGGCCGCGCAGCCAGGTGACCATCATCAGGATGATGATGGCGCCGATCAACACCGGCATGTAGCCGCCGCTGGCGATCTTCAGCCCATTGGCGGCGAGGAAGGTGGCCTCGATGACGAAGATCGCAACCAGCGCCGGCACGACCAGCCAGACGGGCAGGGTGCGGGCCTTCCAGAAGAAGATGATGGCCAGCGCCGTATCGATGATCATCGAGGTATTGACCGCCACGCCATAGGCGGATGCGAGATTGGACGAGGACTTGAACACCAGCACCAGCAGGATGACGCCGCACAGGATCAGCCAGTTGATCTGGCCGATATAGATCTGGCCCTGTTCGGTTTCGCTGGTGTGGGTGATGTTCATGCGCG
>JANMQB010000530.1:0-1641 GCA_031370155.1 Hyphomicrobiales bacterium
GCCCTCCTCCACATGGGTTCCGGCCAGGCGCACGATCACCGGCATCTTTACCGGATTTTTTTCGAGCGCCTGAACGACGCCTTCCGCCACCCAGTCGCAGCGGTTGATGCCGGCGAAAATATTGACCAGGATTGCCTGCACATTGGCATCCGAGGTGACGAGCTTGAAGGCCTTGGCGACGCGCTCCGGCGTGGCGCCGCCGCCGATGTCGAGGAAATTGGCGGGCTCGCCGCCCGCCAGCTTGATCATGTCCATGGTCGCCATGGCGAGGCCAGCACCGTTGACGATGCAGCCGATATTGCCGGTGAGTCCGACATAGGACAGGCCGCGGTCATGGGCGCGGGTCTCGCGCGGATCCTCCTGGGATTTGTCGCGCAGCTCCATGATGCTCGGATGGTGGGACAGCGCATTGTCGTCGAAGGTCATCTTGGCATCGAGCGCCATCAGCGAACCGTCCTCGGTGACGAACAGCGGATTGATCTCCACCATGGTGGCATCGAGTTCCTCGAAGGCGCGGTAACAGCCGAGGATGATCGTCACTGCCTGCTGGATCTGCGCCGGCGCAAGGCCGAGCGCAAAGGCGATCTCGCGGGCCTGGAAGGCCTGCATGCCCACGGCGGGCTCGACGCTGACCCGGATGATCGAGTCCGGCTTTTCAACCGCGATGTCCTCGATCTCCATGCCGCCCGCGGCGGAGGCGACGACCATGACGCGTTCCGATTTGCGGTCGAGCACGAAGCCCAGATAGAGCTCGCGGGCGATCGCCACGCCGCCCTCGACATAGAGCCGGTAGACGATCTTGCCGGCCGGTCCCGACTGGTGCGTCACCAGCTTCTTGCCGAGCAGATCGTCGGCGGCGTCGAGAACCTCGTCCTCGCTGCGGCACAGCTTGACGCCGCCCGCCTTGCCGCGCCCGCCGGTATGGACCTGGGCCTTGACCACCCACAGCTTGCCGCCGATCTCGCGGGACCGGTAGGCCGCCTGCTCGGGGCTGTAGGCGATCGCGCCCTTGGGAATGGGAACGCCGAACCTGGCGAGAATTTCCTTGGCCTGATACTCGTGAATGTCCATTCGTTTCCTCGCTCAGGCCGCCTGTTTCAGGGCAGCGCTACCCGCCTCGCGGTAATATTCTTCCGCCGCCGCGACGCCCGAGCCGGCGACCACCGCAATGCCGAGATCGCGCATCGCCATTTCCGATCCGGCAAGCGCCGTCAGGCACATGAGTTCGTTGAGATCGCCGAGATGGCCGATGCGGAAGACGCGGCCCGCCACCTTGTTGAGGCCGACGCCGAGGGAGAGGCCGTAGCGGTTGTAGGCGTGCTTCACCAGCGCCGCCGAATCGAAGCCTTCCGGAATGACGATGGCGCTCACCGTGTCGGACTGCCATTTCGGCGCCTTGGCGCAGAGAGTGAGGCCCCAGGCGGCAACCGCCCGGCGCACCCCTTCGGCGAGCCGGTAATGGCGGGCGAAGACCTGGTCCAAGCCTTCGGCGAGCAGCAGATCGACCGCGGCGCGGAGGCCACGCAGCATGTGGGTGGGCGGCGTATAGGGGAAATAGCCGTCCTTGTTGGTCTTGATCATGTCGTCGAAATCGAAATAGCAGCGCTTGAATGAGGCCGCCTGGCGCGCCGCCAGCGCCTT
>JANMQB010000214.1:0-1998 GCA_031370155.1 Hyphomicrobiales bacterium
GATCGCCAGCGGCGTGGTCAAAACGCTCGACGATATTTCAACCCTCTCCTATCTGCCGAACATCGCAGGCGTGATCACCAGCCGCGCCTTGTTCGGCGGCGCCTTCACCTTCTCCGAGGCCGATGGCATCGCAACTGGGTCGCATGGGCCGACGGCGCCGTTTTTGTGATTGCCAGGCGGACCGCATGGCGTAATCAAGATTCATGCGTCCTTCGATCCTCAATCCGCTGTTCGCCGGCGCCGCCGGCATCAAGGGCATCGGCCGCAAGCTCGACAAGACCCTGGCGAAATTACTGCGGCCGGGCTGGCAGGAGACGGGCGAGAGCGCGCGCATCGCCGATCTTTTGTTTCACTTGCCGACCGGTCTGGTCGACCGGCGTTATAGGCCGCATATCGCGGATTTGCCGCGCGAGGGCATTGTCACCGTCGAAGTCACCGTCAACCGCCACCGGCCGCCGCCGCGCGGCCGCCGTGTGCCCTACCGTGTCGATGTGGCGGACGAGACAGGCTCGCTCACCTTGGTGTTTTTCCATGGCGCCGCCGAGCATTTGCTGCGAACCCTGCCGGTGGGCGAGCGGCGCTTCGTCTCGGGCGCCGTCGAGTGGTACGAGGGATTGCCGCAGATCGTCCATCCCGACCACATCGTGGCGCCGGCGGATTTCGAGCATTTGCCGCTGATCGAGCCGGTCTATCCTTTGACCGAGGGGCTTTCGGGCAAGGTGCTGGCGCGGGCGATCCGGACCGCGCTCGATGCGGTACCCGCCCTGCCGGAATGGCAGGACGAAGCTTACCGGCAGCGTCATGGCTGGCCCGATTTCGCCGAGGCGCTCCGCACCCTGCATCACCCGGAAACGCCGGCCGCACTTTCGCCCGATGCGCCGGCCCGCATGCGGCTTGCCTATGACGAGCTGCTCGCCAACCAGCTGGCGCTTTCGCTGGTGCGCGGCCGGATGAAGAAGGCCAAGGGCCGCAGCCTCGCAGGCGACGGCGAAAGACGTGCGAAGATCGTTGCCGCCCTGTCCTACCGCCTGACGCAGTCGCAAGCGACGGCGATCGGCGAAATCCTCCGTGACATGGCGGCTCCGGAGCGCATGCTGCGGCTCCTCCAAGGCGATGTCGGATCGGGCAAGACCGTGGTGGCGCTCATCGCGCTTGCCGCGGCGATCGAGAGCGGCGCCCAAGGCGCCTTCATGGTGCCGACCGAGATATTGGCCCGCCAGCATTTTGCCAATCTCCAGCCCTATTGCGATGCGGCTGGCATCAGGCTTGCCATCCTCACGGGCCGCGAAAAGGGCCGCAGCCGCGACGACGTGCTGGCAAAGCTTGGGAACGGCGATGTCGACATCCTGATCGGCACCCATGCGCTGTTTCAGGAAGGCGTCGCGTTCAACGATCTGGGCCTCGCGGTGATCGACGAGCAGCATCGCTTCGGCGTGCATCAGCGCCTGGCACTGCAGGCCAAGGCGGGGGCCGCCACCGATCTTCTGGTGATGACGGCGACGCCCATCCCGCGCACCCTGGCGCTCACCGTCTATGGCGACATGGATGTCTCGAAGCTCACCGAAAAGCCGGCGGGCCGGCTGCCGGTCGATACCCGCGTCATGCCGGCTTCGCGCATGGACGAGGTGATGGCGGGACTGGCGCGCCAGATTGCCGAAGACCATCGTATCTATTGGGTCTGCCCCCTAGTCGAGGACAGCGCGCTCGTCGATCTGGCGGCGGCGGAAGAACGCTTCAAGGTCTTGGCGGCGCGGTTGCCGGGAAAGGTGGGCCTGGTGCATGGCCGCCTAAAGCCCGCGGAGCGCGATGCGGTCATGGCCGACTTCAAGTCCGGCGCCATCGCCGTCCTCGTCGCCACCACGGTGATCGAAGTTGGTGTCGATGTTCCCGAGGCCAGCGTCATGGTGATCGAGAACGCCGAGCGCTTCGGGTTGGCGCAACTGCATCAGTTGCGGGGCAGGGTGGGGCGCGGTGCCGCGCGGTCGGCCTGCCTTCTGC
>JANMQB010000227.1:0-4995 GCA_031370155.1 Hyphomicrobiales bacterium
GGCCGGCGGGGAAGACGCTTGCGTGCAGATCGACCGGCGTTCCCTTGGCCAGCACATGGCGCGCCTTGGGCCCTTCGATGCGGATGATGACGCGGCCGTGGCTCTGGTCCGAACAGGTGGCGAGCTTGCCGAGTTCTTCCTTCACCTCGGCGAAGGGCATGCCGAGCACATAATACTGCTCCGCCCCCGCCCATTGCACGGTGCCCCCCGGCAAGCCGTTCAGCGCCTCGGTGAGCGCCTTGGCCTTGCCCTTGCGGGCGATGACGGTGACGATCGCCATGGGATGACGCACCGAAAGCTCCACACCCGGCGTGCCCTTGTCGGCGCCGAACCTGCCTTGCACGGCCACACTGGCGAGCGGCGATACCCTCTGAATACTGACTTCTGACCTCTGATCCCTGCTATGCATGAAGCCGTTTGTTCTCCCTGTCGAAGTGCACCGGATCGCAGATTTCCGCATAGATGTGGATGTCCCGCAACCCGTCGAAGACCTTGACGATCTCGCCGTGGCGCTCACGGCCGCGCTCGATAAGCGCCAGGCCCACCCACAGGTTAAGCATCGGCGACCAGGCGACCGAGGTGATATAGCCCTGGTCGTTGGCCATTGAAGGTGGCTCGTCCTTCTTGAGAAGATGGCAACCGGCGCGCAGCCGGTCGCTCTTGTCGACGGGGCGGATACCGGCGACGCATTGCCGGCTCTTGTCGAGGAGCCCCTCGCGGCCCGCCATCATGCGGCCGATATAGTCCTTCGTTGAGGACATCATCCTGCCCAAGCCCAGATCCGCCGCGGTGGTGGTGCCGTTCAACTCGCCGCCCGCCACATGGCCCTTCTCGATGCGCATGATGGAGAGTGCTTCCACGCCATAGGGCGCGATGCCGAATTCCTCTCCCGCCTGCATCAAGGCGCGGGCCGCCATATTGCCGTAGTCGGCGGGAACCGCCAGCTCATAGGCGTGCTCGCCGGAGAACGAGATGCGGAACAGCCGCGCCGTCATTCCGCCGAGCACGGAAATTTCCTTGGCCGCCAGATAGGGAAAACTCGTGTCGTTGAGCTCGACACCATCGACGATCTTCTGCAGCGTGGCGCATGCCTTGGGGCCGGCAACCGCCATCTGCGCCCACTGTTCGCTGACCGAGACATATTGCACGTCGAGATCGGGCCACAGGGCCTGATGGCAGAACTCCATATGCGACATGACGCGGGCCGCATTGGACGTCGTCGTCGTCATCAGATAATGGTCGGGCGCCAGCCGCGACGTGGTGCCGTCGTCGAACACGATGCCGTCCTCGCGCAGCATCAAGCCGTAGCGCGCCTTGCCCACATCGAGGGTGGAGAAGGTGTTGCAGTAGAGCTTGTCGAGAAATGCACTCGCGTCCCTGCCCTGCACGTCGATCTTGCCGAGCGTCGAGACATCGCAGATGCCGGCGCCCGAACGCGCTGCCAGCACTTCGCGGGACGCACTCGCCAGCCAGTCCTCGCCCTGGCGCGGGAACCACGAGGACCGCATCCACAGTCCGGTTTCGACGAAGACGGCGCCCAGCTCTTGGGCCCAGTCGTGCAGCGGCGTCTTGCGCACCGGCTGGAAGTGATGACCCACGAAAGGTCCGGCAAGGGCTCCGAAGGCGACCGGCGTGTAATAGGGCCGGAAGGTGGTGGTGCCCACCTGCTCCATGCTCTTGCCCGTCGCCTCGGCCAGGATGGCGATGGCATTGACGTTGCCGAGCTTGCCCTGGTCGCTCGCCATGCCGGCCGTGGTGTAGCGCTTGGCGAGTTCGATGTCCCTGTAGCCTTCGCGCGCCGCGAGCGGCAGGTCCTTCGTCGTCACGTCGTTCTGGTAGTCGATGAAGGCCTTGGCCGTAGACTCTTTCACCCACCACAGGGGCGACATGGCGAAGGCCTCGTCGCGGCACTTGGGAACGGCGGGTATCTTGCCGTTGAGCGCGCCCTTGGCGGCGCCGTCGGCCAGGCATTCGGAGAGCAGCATCTTGCCCGCGGCACTACCCGCCGCCACGAAATCGCCGCCCAACTCGGGCGGCACGAAACCGGCGATCCGGGCATTCCACGCTGGCTTGGCGCCGCGATGGCACATGAGGTTGACGATCGGACTCCAGCCGCCCGACATGGCGACTGTGTCGCAACGGATGTGCCTATGATCGGTCAGCTCGATGCCGGCGACACCCTTGCCGCCGCCGGCATTGGCAATCATCCGACCACGGAGCACCGGAACGCCGCCCGCCTCGGCCTTGGCGTCCTTGCGGCTGTCGACGACGGCCTCGACATGAACGCCGTGGGCCTTCATGTCGCGCGCCGTGCGGTAGCCTGAATCGTTGTTGGTGAAGACCGCAACCGACCGGCCGGAGGCCGCGGCATAGCGGTTGGCGAAAGTGCGCATGGCGGAAGCCAGCATGACGCCGGGCACGTCGTTGCCGCCGAAGGCGATCGGGCGCTCCTCCGCCCCCGCCGCCAGCACGGCGCGCTTGGCGATCACCCGCCAGTAGCGCTGCCGCGGCTCGTAAGGGCTTGGCACCGCCACATGATCGTTCACCCGCTCGACGGCGCCGAAGATATTGCCGTCATACCAGCCGAATATCGTGGTGCGCGGCATGCATGTGACATTGGCCATGGAGCCGAGTTCGGCCACGACACCCGCCGCCCAGTCGCGCCCATGCTGACCGGCGATCTCTTCGTTCTCGTTGAGCAGCGAGCCGCCGAGCGCGGCACCCTCGTCGGCAAGCATGACGCGGGCGCCGGAGCGCGCCGCGGCGAGCGCCGCCATCAGCCCCGCTGGCCCCGAGCCGATCACCAGCAAATCGCAATGGGCATAGGCCTTCTCGTATTTGTCGGGATCGACCTCCTTGGAGGCACTGCCGAGTCCGGCGGCGCGCCGGATCAGCGGCTCGTAGATCTTTTCCCAGAAGCTCTTCGGCCACATGAAGGTCTTGTAATAGAATCCGGCGACGAAGATCGACGAGGCCAGCGCATTGACCGCGCCCACATCGAAGTTGAGCGACGGCCAGCGGTTCTGGCTCCTGGCCGTGAGCCCGTCATAGAGCTCGATCATCGTGGCGCGGGTATTGGCTTCCTTGCGCCCGCCCTCGCGCAGTTCAACCAGCGCATTGGGTTCCGAGGCGCCGGCCGAGATCACTCCGCGCGGCCGGTGATACTTGAACGAGCGGCCCATGAGATGGACGCCGTTAGCGATCAGCGCCGAGGCGAGCGTGTCGCCCGGATGCCCGGTGAAAGCTTTACCGTCGAACTTGAAGTTTAACGATGTGCCGCGGTCGATGCGGCCGCCCCTGTCGAGCCGGAAGGAAGTCATGAGCTAGCCCCCTTCCGCGCCTTGGCCCAGTCGCGCGCCGTCACCGTTCTGAACACCTCATGGGTCTGCGTATCGCGCGTCACCACCAGCCAGGCGCGGCAGCCGCCCGAATGATGGACATATTCGTCGAAGCGCCCCTTGGGGTTGTCGCGCAGATAGACGTAGTCGAACCACCGGTCCATGACCGCCGGATCGTTGGAATTTGGCCGCTGCGGCCCGGCATCGCCGAGGAAGGTGAATTCCTCGGCGGGCCTGGTTCCGCAATGGGGACATTTGATCAGCATACGGAGTATCCTGTATTTCCTTCCCCCATGGGGGGAAGGCGGGGCCCATCGCCGCAGGCGATGGGAGGATGAGGGGATACGGTGTAAGGCGGCGAAAACCGTAACCCCTCACCCGCCCACGCTTCGCGTGGGCCCCTCCCTCTCCCTATGGGAGAGGAAAAAGATAGCGGTGGGACTGACTGGTTCATCGTCATCTCAGTGCAGATTGGGCGTGGCGCCCTGGCCTTTTTCGTCGATCATGTAGCCGCGGCGGAAGCGGTCGAGACGGTAGGCGGCGTTGAGCTTGTGAGTCTCGTTCCTGGCGATCGTATGAGCGAAGCACCAGCCCGACGCCGGCGTCGCCTTGAAGCCGCCATAGCACCAGCCGGTGTTGAGATAGAGACCGTCGATATGGGTCTTGTCGATGATCGGCGAGCCGTCCATCGACATGTCCATGATGCCGCCCCAGGAGCGCAAGACCCGCACCCGGGCAAGACCCGGGATCATCGCCACGCCGGCTTCGATCACATGCTCGACCATCGGCAGATTGCCGCGCCTGGCATAGGAGTTGTAGCCGTCGAGATCGCCGCCGAACACCAGTCCGCCCTTGTCGGACTGCGAGACGTAGAAATGCCCGGCGCCGAAGGTGATGACGCCGTCGAGATAGGGCTTGAGGCCTTCCGAGACGAAGGCCTGCAGCACATGGCTTTCGATCGGCAGCTTCATTCCCGCCATGGCGGCGACTTCCGATGAATTGCCGGCCGCGGCGAGGCCCAGCTTCTTGCAGCCGATGAAGCCGCGGCTGGTCTCGACACCCAAAACCTTGCCGTTCTCGATTCTGATGCCGGTCACTTCGCAGTTCTGGATGATGTCGACGCCGCGCGAGTCGGCGCCGCGGGCATAGCCCCAGGCCACCGCGTCGTGGCGCACCGTGCCGCCGCGCCGCTGCAGCAGCCCGCCCCTGATCGGGAAACGCGCGTTGTTGAAGTCGAGGAAGGGATAGATGTCGCGCACCGCTTCGGTATCGAGCAGTTCCGCATCGACGCCGTCGATCCGCATGCCGTTGCCGCGCCTGGCGAATGCGTCGCGCTGCGCGTCGGTGTGGCAGAGATTGAGCACGCCGCGCTGCGAGACCATGGCGTTGAAGTTGAAGTCCTGCTCGAGGCCTTCCCACAGCTTCATCGACCATTCGTAGAACGGGTTGTTGCCGGGCAGCATGTAGTTGGAGCGGATGATCGTCGTGTTGCGGCCGATATTGCCGGAGCCGAGCCAGCCCTTCTCCAGCACCGCCACATTGGCGATGCCGTGGACCTTCGCCAGGTAGTAGGCCGTGGCAAGCCCGTGCCCGCCGCCGCCGACGATCACCACGTCGTATTCGGATTTCGGTTCCGCCTTGCGCCAGGCCGGGGTCC
>JANMQB010000243.1:0-2247 GCA_031370155.1 Hyphomicrobiales bacterium
TTCATGGTGCGCTCGCCCTCCGGGGTCACCAGAATGAAGGAACGTGCCGTGGCCGGGCCGTCCTTGGCCGCTGCGGAATCGAAACGAACGCCCTGAGCCCGCATGTCATGCCGGTAGACTTCGCCAAGTTGGTCGTCCTTCACCTTGCCGAAATAGGCGGCCCTGCCGCCGAAGGAGGCGACCCCGGCGACGGTATTTCCCGCCGAGCCGCCGGAAATTTCAATGGCCGGTCCCATGTCGCCATAGAGTTCGACGGCGCGGGACTCGTCGATCAGATTCATCGAGCCCTTGACCACACCGTGCCTGGCGATGAAAGCATCGTCCACCCGCGCGATCACATCGACGATGGCGTTCCCGATGCCGAGAACGTCGTAGTCTGCCTTCGTCATTGCTGCCCCTGCCTTGCCCTGATTGCCCCTAGCGGAAGCCTATTGCACTGGCAAGCACCAGAGCTTAACCGTGCGGCCCATGATCTCCGCTTCCTTCAAGGCCTTGGGCGACCTCCTGTCGCCCGAGTTCCGTTCTATTTTGCTCAAGGCTGTCGGTCTCACGCTGGCACTATTCATCTCCCTATTGGTGGCGGTGGAAATCATCATGTCGATGCTGACGCTGGTACCCTGGCCCTGGGCCGAAACAGTGCTGGCCATCGGCACCGGCGTGGCGCTGGCTGTGGCGTTCTTCTTTCTCATGGCGCCGGTGACCGCGATCTTCGCCGGGCTTTTTCTTGACGATATCGCGTTGCGCGTCGAAGCTCGCCATTATCCGCAAGACCCACGCGGCACGCCGCTCACCGCCGCCCCTTCCATTGCCATCGCCCTGCAGTTCGCCACCGTGGTGCTGGCCGTCAATCTGGCCATTCTGCCACTGGTGTTCACAGGGATCGGCGCCGCGGTACTGGTCGCCGCCAATGCCTATCTGATCGGCCGGGAATATTTTCAAATGGTCGCTATGCGTCATATGCCCGTCGACGAGGCAAGGCTTCTCCGCAAGGAAAACACGCCGCGGATTTTCGCCGCCGGCATCGTTCCGGCCCTCCTTTCTCTTGTGCCGGTGGTCAATCTCGCCGTTCCGCTCTTCGCCACCTCTTACTTCGTGCACGTCTTCAAGCAGGTGCAGCGGTCTTCGGCTTGAATTTGCAGATATCGGCGATCAGGCAGCGCCAGCATTCGGGCTTGCGCGCCTTGCACACATAGCGCCCGTGCAGGATCAGCCAGTGATGCGCATGGCGCATGTATTTCGCCGGCACGCGTTTGACGAGAGTCTGCTCCACTTCAAATGGCGTCTTGCCGGGTGCGAGTCCGGTGCGGTTGCCAAGCCGGAACAGATGCGTATCGACCGCGATGGTGGGCTCGCCGAAGGCGGTATTGAGCACCACATTGGCGGTCTTGCGGCCAACGCCGGGGAGGGCTTCCAGCGCTGCGCGCTCGCCCGGCACCTGGCCGCCATGGCGCTCAATCAATGCCTTGGAGAGGCCGATCACATTCTTCGCCTTGGTGCGGAAGAGGCCGATTGCCTTGATGTAATCGCGCAGCCTGTCCTCGCCCAGCCCCAGCATTTTGTCCGGCGTGTCGGCTGCTTGGAACAGGGGCCCCGTCGCCCGGTTGACGCTTTCGTCGGTTGCCTGCGCCGAAAGCACCACGGCGACGAGCAGGGTGAAATTGTTGACCGATTTCAGTTCGCCCTTGGGCTCGGGCTCCGCCGCATGAAACCGGCGGAACACCTCTGCGATTTCGGTGGTGGTGAGGCGGGTTGCTTTGGCCATGGAATCGCTGTTCAATCGGCTATTGGGTAGAACGGGACCATGGAACGAAGCAACCCGAATTGCTGGCGCGCCACGCTGACGCCCCACCGATCCCTGTCGCGGCAAGGTTTCGTAGCGGTCATGGCCGCCATCGTCGCCGTCAATCTGGCCGGAGGCATTGTCTTCTCGGTGATCGGCGCCTGGCCGGTTACGGGCTTCATGGGTCTCGATGTAGTTCTCGTCTGGTGGGCCTTCCGCGTCAATTTCGCGGCGGCGAGGCAGGCCGAGCGCATCGAAATCACCGAACATGAACTGGTTCTGGAACATCTGGCGGAAGGCCGGGCCCGCCGCCAGCGCCGCTTTGTCCGCCACTGGGTGCGGGTCGAAATTTAATAAGACCGGGACCGCGAGCTGATCGGCCGGCTGTTTCTCGCATCCCACGGACTGCGCACCGAAATCGGCCGCTTCCTGGCGCCGGCCGAACGCCAGGGCCTGGCCCGCGAGCT
>JANMQB010000535.1:0-4899 GCA_031370155.1 Hyphomicrobiales bacterium
GAGCGACGTCGTGAAGTCTTTGGCATTGGCCGCATAGATGGCGGCATTGGCGGGATCGGCCTCTGAGAGTGCCGCGGCTGCCGCATCGGCCATGGCCTTGGCATTGTCCGGATCGAGCCAGACATGGGGATCGACGGGCAGCCCTTCATTTTCATGATCGTCCTTCTCCCAGCCACCGCCTTCGCGGATGGGATGGGTCTTCACACCGGGCCCCCTGGCCAATTCGACGAAGACCTTGCCGTTCACCGCCTCGCTGCCGCTCAATTGACCGAGCTTGCGTTCGAGACCGCCGCCCACCATGAAGACCAGATCGGCCTTGCCGAGATGGGCGATCTGCGAGGGCGTGAAGCTCGCGGCGTGCTCGGACAGCCGGCCGGAGAGCAGCAGTTCGGGTTTGCCGAGATCGCCCATCACCGCCGCAACGATGCTATGCACCGGCATGATCGAGGCGATGATTTTCACTTCCGCCCGGGCCGGAAGGTTGCCCAGGAGACAGGCGATTGCCACGGCGAGGGCTCTAATCCAGCGGTTCATTTTGTTATGTTATAATATTACATTCTGACGATCAAGTCTTGCGTGATGGACATGTGACGAATCATTGAGTTGAACCCGGCGCACGAGCCTGTCAGTTACAAGCCATGGATCTCGAAGTTTCAATCGGTGCCGCAGTCCTCGCGGGGGTCATCAGTTTCCTCAGCCCCTGCGTGCTGCCGCTGGTGCCGCCCTATCTGTGCTTCATCAGCGGCACCTCGCTGGAAGAGATGTCGCAGCCCGGCGCCACGGCGGCGGTGCAGCAGCGCCGGATCTTGCTCGCCGCCTTGATGTTCGTGCTCGGATTCACCACCGTCTTTGTGTTGCTCGGGGCCAGCGCCGCGGTGCTGGGGCAGTTGCTGCGCTCGAACCTGACGCTGCTCTCCCAGATCGCCGGACTCGTGATCATCGTGATGGGGCTGCATTTCCTTGGGCTGTTCAAGCTCGGCTTTCTCAATCGCGAGGCGCGCTATCACAGTGAAACGAAGCCCGCCGGGCCGCTGGGCGCCTATGCCATCGGCCTCGCCTTCGCATTCGGCTGGACGCCCTGCATCGGGCCGGTGCTGGCGGTGATCCTGTCCTTGGCGGCGAGCGAGCAGGATGTGGCCAAGGGGGCGGGGCTGCTGGCCGTCTATTCCTTGGGCCTCGGCATCCCCTTCCTGCTGGCGGCGGCGGGGGTCGGCACGTTTCTCGGTTTTCTTTCGGGCTTCCGCAAGCATCTCATCGCCGTCGAGCGCGTCATGGGCGGATTGCTGGTCTTGACCGGTGTCATGTTCCTCACCGGCACCATGCAGGAAATGTCCTACTGGCTGCTCGAGCAATTCCCCTGGCTGGCTAATATCGGCTGAGTTCGATCGGCTTGCCGTGCGGCGTTGCCCTGGCCGCCCGGTCCCATTCGCCAACGCGCTGTTGGCGCTCGGCTTCAGTCATCAACCCCTTTTTCTCCACCAGCTTTTCCAGCGCTGCCAGCCAGTTCTCATAATAGTGTTCATCCGGATGGGCGGCGATTTCGGCGCCCAGCATTTCGGCCCACTCCGTCCAGGTGAAAACCCCCCCCTCGTTGAGCTTGACCGCCATGGCAAAAGCCTGCGCCTCCCACGGCTCGTTGAAGACGGGGTCAGAGGGCTTCAAGATAGGGCTCCCAGAGATCGGCATGGATTTTGTCGCGCGAGGGCCGGCCCCAGACCTCGCTTGCCGCGAAGCGCACCGTATAGAGCCATTGTGGATCGTCGCCTTTGCGCTGTGACGACGAATCCGGGAACACGTGCGCGCCATGGACGGTGACGATTTCACCCGCGTGCCCCCGGGCATAGCGGGGCAAGCGGGTATGGCCGGTTGGATGAATGTTCCGTGTACGGACCTTGTCGCCGGGCTTGTACAGGGCCGGTGCGGGCGACGGGCGGCTCGAGGGGCCGCCCTTGGCAAGAACGCCCTCGACCATGTCCCCCTTCACGATGCGCAGGTTTCCCTGCGCCGGCGCGGAGGGCTTGCCGCTCTCAATCTCCTCGGCGGTGATGAGGCCGTTCTCCTTCAGCAAGGTGATCATTCCGCGGAGCCAGATTTCGTAATAGCTCGATGCGAGATAGGTGGCGGGCGGAATGCGCTCGCGGGCGTGGCGCGCGATATCGAGGTTCCACCGGCCCAGCGCACCGATGGCGAGCACAAGGGCGAAGGCGCGGCGCTCCCATTCGGCGTGGAACACCGGCTCATCGGTCTCGGGCACGACCGGCCCGAAGCCCATCATGCCGCCCAGGTCCTGCGGGCCGTTCACGAAGGTGACCTCGCCAAGCCGGTGCCGATCATCGCATCGCGGGTGACGAGTTCGGCCAATCGCTTCTCGCTCCAGCCGTCAGTTCCCTTGGGTCGCAGCGGGATCACCAGATAGCGGATTTCGGCGGTCGAATCCCAGACCCGCACTTCCGCGTCTGCTGGCAGACTCACACTGAAATCGCCAAGCACGCCGCGCGGATCGATGACGGCGCGCGAGCGATAGGGCGGCGACTTGTACCAGACCGGCGGCAGGCCCAAGACCGGCCACGGGTAACAGGAGCACAGGGTGCACACGACCATGTTGTGAATTTTGGGCGTGTTGAACAGCGCCACCATGTGCTCGCCCTGGCGGCCCTGAAACCCCAGCGAGGCGATGGCCGCGGTCGCATCCCGCTTCAGCCAATCGGCGAATTCTGCATCGCTCCAAGCCTTGGCGACGACCCGGGCGCCGTCGCGCGGGCCCACCTTCGTCTCATAGGTCTCGATCAGTACATCGAGGGCGGCGGGATCGACATAGCCCTTCTCGACGAGGAGCGATTCCAGCGCCTTCACCCGGAGCGCGATGGGCGAAAGTTCCGAGCCCCCATGGTCGTGATCGTGTCCGTCGTGCGGCATTTGAGTTTTCCCCGATTGCCGCTAGCATAGACGCCTCTGGGCGTGGGGAGAAGCGCGGCGATGGCGAAGCTCGAGGGGATCAGGGCCTGCGTGTTCGATGCCTATGGCACGCTGTTCGACGTGCACGGGCCCATCCGCAAGCTTGCCACCGAAATCGGGCCGAAGGCCGACGAGCTGACGCGGTTGTGGCGGCAGAAGCAGCTCGAATACACCTGGCTGCGCAGCCTCATGGGCGTGCATGCGGATTTCTGGCATGTGACCGGCGATGCGCTCGACTATGCACTGGAAGCGCTCGCCATCGACGATCCCGGACTCAAGGACGAATTGATGACGCTCTATCTCAAGCTTGACGCCTACCCGGACGCCAAGGAGGCGCTCGCCGCCGCCAAGCGCCGCAGCCTGCTCACCGCCATTCTTTCGAACGGCAGTCCATCGATGCTCGATTCCGCGGTGCGCGCGGCGGGCCTCGACAAGCATCTGGATCTGGTCCTGTCGGTCGAGGATGTCGGCATCTACAAGCCGAGCCGCCGGGTCTACCGCCACGCCCTGCACAAGTTCCAGCTTCAGGAAGCGGCCTCGGTGTGCTTCGTCTCGGCCAACAGCTGGGATGCCCAGGGGGCGGCGCAATTCGGCTTCCAGGCGGTGCGCGTCGACCGCTTCGGCCTCAAGGACGACCGCATCCCAGGCCGCCCGGCGGCGGTGATCGCCGATCTCGCGGGTCTCGCGGCGCTGCTGTAAGTTACTCTAGTGGACGAAATCTGATACTTGGTACCTGCTTACACGAGCAACGCAGAGCAGTCATGGGCGTCCGCTTAGGGCCAAAAGCAGATGGCAGAGATGCACTGGGCTCATCCCCCTCATGCGCGTATCCCTATGCGCCTTCAGACGACGGTAATATCAGGTGCACCGTAGTACCCTGGCTGCCAATCTCCCGTTCGAGCTGACCGCCGAGCTGTTGAGCGAAGCTCTCGACTAGCCGGCCACCGAGGCCGGAATCGGCGCGTTGAGGATCCACTCCCTTGCCGTCATCGGCGACTGTCAGGCGAAGCCTCCCAGGCTCGCGCTTGAACGTCACCAAGACCGTTCCCTTTGTGTTGGGTGGAAACGCATACTTGATGGCATTGGTCACCAGCTCGTTCACGATGAGCCCAATCGGAATCGCCCGCTCGGTCGGCAGAAGCGCGCTTTCGATGTCGGTCTTGAGCGAAATCGCCGTACCACCGTTATTCACTGACGCGACCAGATCGCGGCACAACCCGTCCAAATAGGCCGCCGCATCGATCGCTTCGACCGAACCGGCTGTCTGTAGTTTGGCATAGAGTGCACCAAGAGCCTCGATGCGATGCGAGACTCTCTCGAGCGCCGCCTTGCCCTCGCCGCTCTTATGCCTACGGGTTTCGATCGCGACCAGGGAAGCGATGAGCTGGAGGTTGTTTTTAACACGGTGGACCAGCTCTTGCATCAGCACTACGACACGCTCGTGCGCGGCCGATCGCTCGCGCTCGAGCCTTACGCGCTCGGTGACGTCGTCGATCGCCAGCAGGATCTGCTGAGTGTTGTCGCCGGGCCGATCAACAATGCGCGCATTGAGCACCATCACCCGCCGGCCAATTGACGGGAACACGTGGTCGACTTCAAACGCTTCGATGGTGGTGTGGCCGGAAACGATCATTTCGAGTGCGGTGCGGAGCTTGGGAATGTCCCACTGTCCGCTGCCGAGCCCATAGAGCTTCTGGCCAACCGTATCCTCCAGCGTAACCGCGAATGTGCTGCAGAAGGAACGGTTCGCGAACCGGATGGTGAGGTCGGGCCCGAGCACGAGCAGGCCTTCGCGGATCGTCTCCACGAGATCCAGCGGGTCGACTTCGCGCATAACAGTTGCTCCTGACACCTTCTGATGAGGGGCTCATGCTCTCGACCCGCAGAATGCGATCTTGCTAAAGAGCCCACGTCGGCCTCCCGCCCAGTCCGCTTGTAAGCTAG
>JANMQB010000303.1:0-10395 GCA_031370155.1 Hyphomicrobiales bacterium
ACGTTTTCGAGCAGCAGCCGAAGCTCGGGGATATTCCACTGACCGTCGCCGAGCGCGTAGACCGGACGGCCTTGAACATCCTGACGATTCATCCCGAAGGTCCGATAGAAGGAGCGATTTGCGCTGACGACGCGCAGATCCTTATCGAGGACCAGGAGGGGCTCGCGAATGGTGTCCACGATCGCCTCGGCGAGCGCGTGCCGGTCATCGATGTTTATGATCGGCTGACTGTTGAGCATGGCCAATGTGTCTGCCCAGAATGGGTGGTCTCGCCAGTTCGGCGTTTCCATGTCTAACCTCTCAAACAAGTGGCTGGCTACCAGCGTCTCCTCCAACTCCCTCGCCATCCGCCTCCGCCACGAACGAGCTTGATGATCAACAAAAGTATCACTGCGCCGATGGTGGCGTTGACGATCGCCGCAACAATGCCCGCGCCAAGACGGATGCCGAGTTGAGGAAGCAGCCAACTGCCGATGAAGGCGCCCAGGATTCCGATGATGAGATCGCCGGCGATCCCAAACCCGGTGCCTTGCACGATTTGCCCGGCCAGCCATCCGGCAATGACGCCGATGACCAATATAATCAGGAGACTTTCAACTGACATGTTACCCTCTCGCAATTCTCGAATGAATTCGGTATCGCCCGATACAGGGGTACACGAATCGACCGAGACTGCCCGGTATGCTTGGCCGATTCGGCCAATACGGGGTATTAACAGCCATCCAGGGTTGAGTACGATAGAGCAACGGCTGAGAGCCGTCTGTGCAAAATTGCACACCTGAGGAACGAAACAAAAAGCCTAAAGCAGGTCGATCAGATGCGGGATCAGCGGAACATCCGCGGGCGGCATCGCCAGCTCGCGAAGCTTGATCGGCCTCACCCACTGCACCTCCTGCCCCTCGGCGGCGCGCACCAATCCCTTCCAGCGGCGGCAGACATAGAGCGGCATCAGCAGATGAAAATCTTCGTAAGTGTGGCTGGCGAAGGTCAAGGGCGCCAGACAGGCTTCCGTCACATCGATGCCGAGCTCTTCCTTCAGTTCGCGGATCAGCGCCGTCTCCGGCCGCTCGCCCGCCTCCACCTTGCCGCCGGGAAATTCCCACAGGCCCGCAAGCTGCTTGCCCTCCGGCCGTTTCGAAACCAGCACCCGGCCGTCGGCATCGACGAGTGCGACGGCGGCAACGAGCAGGATTTCCATCAGCTGCGATAGGAACCGTTGATGTCGATGTAGCGGTGGGTGAGATCGCAGGTCCACACCCGCGCCCTGCCGCCGCGGCCGACGCCCACATCGGCTTCGATGACGATATGGCGGCCCTGCATGTGCGGCATGATATCGGCTTCCTTGTAGAGGGGATCACGCATGCCGTTCCTGGCCACCTGGATGCCGCCGATGCGGATTTTCAGCTTGTCGCGGATGGCCTTCTCGCCGGCCTTGCCGATCGCCATGACGATGCGGCCCCAATTGGCGTCCTCGCCGGCGATCGCCGTCTTCACCAGGGGCGAATTGGCGATCGACATGGCGATGCGGTGCGCCGCCCTGTCCGACTCGGCGCCGGTGACGGCGATCTCGATCAATTTCTCCGCCCCTTCGCCGTCCCTCGCCACCTGTTGGGCGAGATCGAGGCAGACGGCATCGAGCGCCCTGGCGAAGCCTTTGAGCCGCGCGTCGGCGGGCTTCAGGCCCTTCGGCACAGCACCCGCCGCGCCGGTTGCGAACAGCAGCAGCGTATCCGAGGTCGAGGTGTCGCCATCGACGGTCACGCAATTGAAGCTCTTCGCCGCGCTTTGCGACAGGAGCTTCTGCAGAATTCGCGCCGGGATCGCCGCATCGGTGAAGATGAAGGAGAGCATGGTCGCCATGTCGGGCGCGATCATGCCCGAGCCCTTGGCGATGCCGTTGATGGTGACCGTGCCGCCGCCGAATCTAGCCGTGGCGGTGGCCGCCTTGGCGAAAGTATCGGTGGTCATGATGGCGCCCGCCGCCCCGGCCCAGCCCTCGGCCTTCGCCGCGGCCGCCAGTCCGGCCAGCGCTCCGACGATCGGCGCCGGGTCGAGCGGCTCGCCGATCACCCCGGTCGAGGCCTGGAAGATTTCGGCGGGCTTGCACTTGAGAAGCCTGGCGGCGGCGGCGGCCACCGCCGTTACCGTCGCAACCCCCGCCTTGCCGGTGAAGGCATTGGCATTGCCGGCATTGATGACGACGGCGCGGGCTTTCCCGCCCTTGAGATTCTTGACGCACCAATCGACCGGAGCCGAGCGCGACTTGGAGGTGGTGAAGCAGCCTGCCACCATAGTGCCGGGATCGAGCAGCGCCAGCAGCACGTCGGGCCGGTTCTTGTAGCGTATGCCGGTGGCTGCGGCGGCGAGTTTCACGCCATTAATCGGCGGAAGATCGGGAAACCGCTCGGGTGCCAGCGGCGAAACCACATGCGCCATCGGCGAGCCCCCGGTCCGTCCGCTACTGTTGGGGAACGAGCAGATCGCCCTTGCCGCCGGTGTCGGTTTCGCCTTGCGCCGGAGCGGCCGCGCCGGTTTGCTTTTGCTCAAGCGCCTTGCGCTGCTGGGCGGCCTCTGCGGCCATCTTCTTCAGGTCCTCGTCGAGGAGCTCCACCTTCGAACCGCTGCGCAGCGTGGCGATCACCTCCTGCAGTTTCTTGCGCAGGAGCAAATTGCGGATCGCCGGCTTCACCTGATCGTAGGGCTGGGCGGCGCCCATCTTGCGGTCTTCCAGCTTGATGATGTGCCAGCCGAAATCGGTCTTCACCGGCTGCGACAGTTCACCCGTCTTCAGGGCAAAGGCGGCCTTGGAGAATTCCGGCACCATTTCTGGAGCGGAGAAATAGCCGAGATCGCCGCCGTAATCCTTCGAGCCGTCGAGACTGTATTGCTTGGCCAGATCCTCGAATTTCTCGCCCTTCCCGATGCGCGCCAGAATATCCTTGGCCTCTTTCTCGGAGCCGACCAGGATGTGCCGGGCCCGCACCCGTTCGGTCTGGGCGAGCTTGGCGGCTTCCTCGTCATAGGCGGCCTTGAGTTCCTCCTCCGTCACCTGCGGGCGGATCTTCTGGAACAGGTAGGCATCGCGCAACGCCTTGGCCTGATAGAGGGCAAGCCGGCGCTTGTATTCGTCGGTCTCGGCCAGCCCTTCCTTGACCGCGTATTGCGCCAACAGATGCCGTTCGATGAGATAGTCGACGATGAACGGATAGCGCAGCTTGGGCGGAAGATTTGGCAACTGGCCGATCACGTCCTCGGCGGCCATCTGCACTTCCGAGGTTTTGATTTCATAGCCGTTGACGATGGCGACGGTCTTGTCGTCCTTGGTCTCCTGGGCAATGGCGGCCTGGGACAGGGCCAGGCCGAAAACGGCCGCCAGCAAGGAAGTCTTCACGGAATTCCGAATGCGCGGCATCGCTCCCACCGTAACCAAATCCTGTTGATCGGCCTTGCGGCCGCCGCCGCGCTCATTGACCGCGAAACAAGGCAAGAATAAGCCCCGCACCGGCGGCAAGACGGCTTCAAACCGGGGCGCACATTGGTCCCGTGGACCCGGTGTTGCAAGGGGGCCAAAAGCGGATTGGGCGGGCTGTTGCCGCGGTGCAACAGATTGAATTGCCGCAATTCCGGGCCTATTTGCGTCTAGCCCTGACAGACAGCTGATTGCCCCGGCACGTCAACTTGACTAGAAAGCGGCGGAACTTCCGGGGCGCGGGCCCCTTTTTCAGGAACGAATCACATGCTCGGACTGCGCAGCATTGCGGCACGGATTTTCGGCTCGTCCAATGACCGCAAGGTCGCTCAATACCGCGACAAGGTTAACGCGATCAACGCCTTGGAGGCCGAATTGGCGGGCCTGTCCGACGCCGATCTGAAGGCCAGAACCGCCGCCTTCCGCGAGGAGCTGGCCAAGGGCAAGAGCCTTGACGATCTGCTGGTGCCCGCCTTCGCCACGGTCCGCGAAGCCGCCAAGCGCACCCTCGGCCAGCGCCATTTCGACGTGCAACTCATCGGCGGCATGGTGCTGCATGAAGGCCGCATCGCCGAAATGAAGACCGGCGAAGGCAAGACGCTGGTCGCCACCCTGCCGGTCTATCTCAATGCGCTGGCCGGCCAGGGCGTCCATGTGGTCACCGTCAACGATTACCTCGCCCGCCGCGACGCCACTTGGATGGGTCAGATTTACAACTTCCTCGGGCTTTCGACCGGAGTCATCGTCCACGGCCTGTCGGATACCGAACGGCGCAAGATGTATGCCTGCGACGTCGCCTACGCCACCAATAACGAACTGGGCTTCGACTATCTCCGCGACAACATGAAATTCCATTTGGGCGAGATGGTGCAGCGCGGCCACAGCTTCGGCATCGTCGACGAAGTCGACTCGATCCTCATCGACGAGGCCCGCACGCCGCTGATCATTTCCGGGCCCGTCGACGACAAGTCCGATCTCTACAACACCATCGACAAATATATCCCGGAACTGGCAGCCGAAGATTACGAACTCGACGAGAAGCAGCGCTCCTGCAGCCTCACCGAAAAGGGCAACGAGCATCTCGAGCAGGTCCTCGGCGCGGCGGGGCTTCTGAAAGGCACCAATCTCTATGACGCCGAAAACGTCACCATCGTCCACCACGTGCAGCAGGCGCTGCGCGCCCACCGCCTGTTCCAGCGCGACAAGGACTACATCGTCAAGGACGACCAGGTCATCATCATCGACGAATTCACCGGCCGCATGATGCCGGGGCGGCGTTATTCCGAAGGCCTGCACCAGGCGCTGGAGGCCAAGGAGCACGTGGCGATCCAGCCGGAGAACGTGACGCTGGCCTCGATCACCTTCCAGAACTATTTCCGCCTCTATGCCAAGCTCGCCGGCATGACCGGCACGGCATCGACCGAGGCCGACGAATTCATGGACATCTACCGGCTCGATGTCCTCGACATCCCGACCAACGAGCCCGTCGCGCGGCTTGACGAGGACGACCAGGTCTATCGCACCGCCCGCGAGAAATATGCCGCCATCATCGACACCATCAACGAAGCCCGCGGCCGCAACCAGCCGGTGCTGGTCGGCACCACCTCGATCGAGAAGTCGGAAGTGCTGGCCGCGATGCTGAAGGCCAGGAACACACCCCACAATGTGCTGAACGCGCGCTATCACGAGCAGGAAGCGGCGATCATCGCCCAGGCCGGCGTTGCCGGCGGCGTCACCATTGCCACCAACATGGCCGGCCGCGGCACCGACATCAAGCTCGGCGGCAATCTCGACATGCGCATCGCCACCGAACTCGCCGAAGTGGCCGAAGGCCCCGAGCGGCAGAAGCGCATCGAGGCGATCAAGGCCGAGATCGAGGCCGACCGGCAGAAGGTGCTGGCGGGGGGCGGTCTCTTCGTCATCGGCACCGAGCGCCACGAGAGCCGCCGCATCGACAACCAGTTGCGCGGCCGCTCCGGCCGCCAGGGCGATCCCGGCCGCTCGCTGTTCTATCTGTCGCTCGAGGACGATCTGATGCGCATCTTCGGCTCCGAGCGCATGGATTCGATGTTGCAAAAGCTCGGCCTCAAGGAGGGCGAGGCGATTGTCCATCCGTGGATCAACAAGGCGCTGGAGAAGGCCCAGCAGAAGGTCGAGGCCCGCAACTTCGACATCCGCAAGAACCTGCTCAAATTCGACAACGTGATGAACGACCAGCGCAAGGTGATCTTCGAGCAGCGCATCGCCATCATGAAGGGCGAGGACGTGGCCGAGACCGTCGACGACATGCGCCACGAGGTGATCGGCAATTTGATCGCCAGGCATATCCCCGAGAATGCCTATGCCGAGCAGTGGGATGCGGCGGGCCTGCGCACGCGCCTGCGCGAGGTGATCGGCATCGATTTTCCGGTCGAGGACTGGGCCAAGGAAGAGGGCATCGCCGATGAGGAAATCCGCGACCGGGTCGGCAAGGCGGCCGATGAACTCTATGCCGCCAAGCGCGAGAAATACACCCCCGAGATCATGAGCCAGGTCGAAAAGGCGGTGCTACTTCAGACCCTCGACCAGTTGTGGCGCGACCACATCGTCACCATCGAGCACCTGCGCCAGGTAATCCACTTGCGCGGCTACGGCCAGCGCGATCCGCTCAACGAATACAAGACCGAGGCCTTCACCCTGTTCGAGGCGATGATCGGGCGCTTGCGCGAGATGACCACCGGCCAGGTGTTGCGCCTGGAAATCCAGACGCGGCCCGCCGACGATCTTTTGCCCGACGAGGAAGACCTGCCGATGATGGCGGCCCACCACATCGATGCCTCGACCGGCGAGGACGATGTCGGCGAAGGCCTGCTGCTGGCGGTGCGGCCCCAGGCGAAATCCGCCGCCGATCCGAAGAATCCGGCGACCTGGGGCAAGCTCGGCCGCAACGACCCCTGTCCCTGCGGCTCGGGCAAGAAATACAAGCACTGCCACGGGGCCTATGCCTGAGGCCGGGCGATAAGACTTTAGCCCTTGCCGAGATTACGGCGGATCTCATGAACCCGAAGTTGCTTCCGGATCAAGGCTATGTGGCGGAGATTGCCGCGCGAAGCGTGGCGAAGGGCAACACCAGGGAAAGTGGCGCATCCACAAGGCGGATGGCGCCATAGCCTTCATACCAGCGTGCGGCCTGTTCGCTCTTTGCATCGATGAGAAGCGCTACACCGCCGACTTCTTCGGCAACGGCTAGACAACGCTTCCCTGCTGCAATCAGCAGGCCACCGCCCAGCCCACGCCCTTGCACGTTGCGGTCAACGGCGAGACGGCCAAGCCGGTAGGCCGGTACGTCATAGCGGGCGAGGCCGCGCCGTGCGATCGCGGGAGTGCGCGCATAGTCGATCGAAGCGGGGCTGAGCGAATAGAAACCGAGAACGCGCAAAGGCATGTCCACTGGCACGGCGACAAATGTCTTTGCCCCGCCGCTCTCATGGTTCTGGCGCGCATAGCGGGCGAGCCAGATGTTCAGGTCGGCATCGCCGCAATCGAAAGTACCGCGATCATGCTGCCTGCCGAGCGGCATTTCTCGCCAGGTGAGCGCACTCACGCAAGCGTCGTTCCGGTCTTCGCCGCCCGGACCAATCTTGCCGCCGGCGCAGGTGGATTCTCCAGGAGGTCAAGGACGCGGAGCGTATCGCGCTCCGACAGCGCCAGATGCCGGGCCCGTTCGACGACCGCCTGCGCCTGCGGCAATACACTGCGCAGGATGAAACCGGTGAGGTCGAGATTCTCAAGCGCGGCAGCGCGCGCAATCACCGCCTTCTGCTCGGGCGGGACGCGCAACTCAATGCGGTTATTCAGGTCGCTTACGGCTCGGGGCATGATCGATCTCCTATCGCCACATATAACGTACGGAATGATGCCGTACAAGAGAAATTAAACGGCCCATCACATCGATGCCCCGACCGGCGAGGACGATGCCGGCGAGGGTGCGCTGCCGGCGGCGCGGCCCAAGGCGAAGTCCGGCATCGATCCGAAAATCCACCACTTGGGGCAAGGTCAGCCGCAACGATTCCGCCCCTGCGGTTCCGGCAAGAAATACAAGCATTTCCACGGGACTTATGCTTAACCGGCTGACGTGAAAGGAGTCTCGCCGATGCACAGCCGTTCGATCGAAAAGTGGCAACATCACCATTATTTCCTCGGTGAGAAGCATCGTCGCAACGAGTGGCGGACGACGCTCGTCGTAGGTCTCACCGTAATCATGATGCTGGCCGAAATCGTCGGCGGCACCTGGTATGGGTCTTTGGCGGTCGTGGCGGACGGCTGGCATATGTCCACCCACGCCGCCGCGATCGGCATATCGGTTCTGGCTTACCGCTTCGCGCGCAAGCATGCCCACGATGCGCGTTTCACCTTCGGCACCGGCAAGGTGGGCGAGCTCGCCGGTTTTGCCAGCGCCATCGTTCTGGTCATGGTTGCGCTCGGTATCGGCGTCCAGTCCGTCCTGCGGCTTGCCGCTCCGGTTAAAATCGATTTCGATCAGGCAATTTTAATTGCCGTCGTGGGATTGGCCGTCAACCTTGTCTGTGCATGGCTGCTGTTCGACAAGGGTCACCACGATCATCACGATCACGACGATCATCACGGCCACGTTCATTCGCGCGACAGCAATCTGCGTTCCGCATACATGCATGTTCTCGCCGATGCGATGACCTCGATTCTGGCCATCGTGGCGCTGCTGGCCGCGAAATTTTACGGCTGGGTGTGGATGGACCCTGCTGTCGGCATCATCGGCGCCGTGGTGATCGCCAGCTGGTCTTACGCCCTCATTCGTTCTTCAACGCTGGTGCTGCTCGATGAAATGCCCAATCCGCGGCTGGCCGGCAGATTGCGCAAGCAGCTTGAAATCGGCGGCGACCGCGTGGCCGATCTGCATCTCTGGCGGCTCGGTCCTGACCATACGGGCCTGATTGTGTCGATCGTCACCGAGGATCCGCGCGATCCGGACGTTTACCGGACCCGGATTGCCGACGTCGAAGGCCTGTCGCACGTGACGATCGAGGTGCATCGCAGCAGTTGACTTGCCGGAGGCGGCGCATCACGCCGCGCTGGTATAGGCGATTGCTCCCATCATGCCGGAATTCATGTGGTAGATATGGTGGCAATGGAAGGCCCAGGTGCCGGGATTGTCGGCGTCGAACTGGATGGTCACGGTCTGCATCGGCGGCACCAGGATCGTATCGCGCAGCGCGCCCTCGAGGCGCGTGCCGCCGATCGCCGTCACCTTGAAATAATGCCCGTGCAGATGCATCGGGTGCGCCATGCCGGTCGTGTTGTTCATGATGATTTCGATGCGCTCGCCAGGCTTCACCTTGAACAGGGTGTCGTGCATCGACGGCTTGCCGTTGAGGCCCCAGAGATAATCCGCGGCGCCCCCGGTGAGCATCACCATCTCGGTGCGGCTGACAGGCTCGTTGCGGATTTCCGCCACCGCCTTGAGACGCCGTTCCAGTGACAGGTCCACGGCCGGCGTCATGTCGCCATCCGCCGCGATTTTGGCGATCTCCGCCCCCGGCGTCGCCAGCACCAGTCCGGTCCGCACAGCCAGGCCTTCCGGCCGGAACAGCACCGGAAAAGCGCCGCTTTCCGCCGGAAGCCGCAAGCGGATATCGGCGCGCTGGGCGATGGCCAGCGGGAACAGCGAGCCGCGCACCGGGTAGACGGCATGGCCGTCGACGGCGATCAATTCGCCTTCGAGCCCGCCCAGATCGATCCACATATTGCTCGCCGCCGCGGCATTGATGATGCGCAGCCGCACCTGTCCGCCCTTCTCCACCTTCAGGATTTCGGGATCGTCCAGCGTCCGGTCATTGGCGAGATAAGCATCGAAGACGACATCGTTGAGCATGGCGGCCATGACCATGCCCTGCGTCGAATGGCCGGCATGCCCGCCGCCGCCGCCTCGCAATTCGGCGAGAATCTCGGCCGGATCGCGGAAAGTGAAGTCGTGCAGCATCACCACATGCTCCTGCTCGTCCCACAGGGGCGCATCGGTTTCGCGGATGATCAGCGGTGCCGCCAGCAGCAACTGTTCCTGCAATCCCACATGCGAATGCATCCAGTGGGTGCCGGAGCGTGTGTTCTCGAAATCATAATCGTAGCGGCCGCCCGGCTGGAGCGGCGGCTGCGACAATAGAGGCACGCCATCCTGGACCGATGGCGGCGTCAGGCCGTGCCAGTGGATCAGGGTCTCAACCCCGGTCTCGTTGACCAGGCCGGCCGTGAACCTTTGGCCGAGCATCAATTCCAGTCCCGGCCTGCCGTCCGGCCCGATCAGCCCGTAAGCCTTGGCGGACCTGCCATTGACCTCGATCACGCGGCCGACGGCGCGCAGTGGCGCAGGAGAACTCGCCTGAGCCGGTCGGAAGAGCCGAGTGGCCGGTGCCACCACCGCGGCTGCCGCCAGCCCCTTGATCGCATTCCGGCGCGATAGTCCCCCTGCCATGTCCTGCCTCCGGCCGATGCTTGCCAGCAACGCCAGCTACATGGGACAGCTTTGAGTCCGCTTCAAGCCGCGCGGCTGTCGCATCGGCGGGCGATTTCTCCACCTCACGGCCCGCGAAATCCATATTACTGGTTATCGAAGTCTTTCCGGCGCCGGGACTACTCGCGATTCCTGCCGCATCGCCATGACATTGCAGCGTTTTTGCTGGTTAACCGCAAACTTGTCTAGAATTTGGCCGGCCACTTAACCAATTTTTGCTGCATCTACAGGCACTTCGCCACCGATTTCGGGTCACTATCTAAGTCCCGATGCAGACAATTTTAGCAAATGCGTTAATGACTCCGGAAGGAGCTGGAGGCACAATTGCCATCGTCAAGTCCGGGAATTCAATTCCGGCGCAACGGGAGTTCGAAGGCCGTGATCGCCATTGCCAAGCATGCCA
>JANMQB010000326.1:0-1574 GCA_031370155.1 Hyphomicrobiales bacterium
ATCGGTCGGGAGTGGACGCTTCGGCAGGCATAGAGCGAGCCGTGCCATGCTGCGTTCACCCTGTCAAAGCGAATAAAATATGATTGCGGAACGGCATGCGACCGTCGATTTTTTCTCGGAGACTTGGAGCATATTAGAGCAGCTTCCACCGGAGGACCGCCGCCATGCAGAAACGTGACGCTATTGCCCATGCCCGCCAGCTCAGCCCCTTGCGCAATTCAACCGCCGCCACTTCGGTCGGCGAACTAGTCGAGGAGCAGTTGCGCCACTTCGCCATCGACCCGGCCTCGGACTATGGCCGGGCCCTGTCGCAGTTGACGGCCAGCCTCTACCAGGCCAACGCCGCCACCCACGATCTTGTCGCAGCCACCGGCGCCGCCCTTGCGGGACTCGACCGCAAGGACCGGGTCGCCTGGTTCAATGCCAAGCGCTTCGCCTGCTTCCAGCTTGCCAAGGTGCTCGACAATCTGCAGGGGCCGATGCGCCGCACCTACCAGTCCCTGGCCGGCAGGCACGGGCCGGAAGCGGCCCGCGGCCCCTACCCCATCTTCGACAACGTGACCGCGATTTTTTCGGCGACGCCGGTCATCACCCGCACCGCGACCTATCTCTATGCCTGCGTCGAGTGGGTGGAGGACGCCTTCAAGGGCAAGGAGCTGCTGCACGAGATCTATTCGCGCCTGCTCAATCCCACTTCCATCAGCCTCGCCAATCACATCGTCGATGTCGAGGCGGGTCCGCTGGCCCATGAATACTTCGCCTGGAATTTCAATTCCGGCATGGCCGCCGTCGATTCGACCCTGTCGCATTTGCTCGGCTACCGGGACATCGTGCTGGCGAGCCGCAACATCTATGGCGGCAGCTATCAGCTGCTGCACGATTGGTATGGCAAGCGCAGCAATCTCGATATCGCCGTGCACTGGTTCGACGGCTATGCCGCCGCCGATTTCGCCAAGGCGCTCACCGCCGTGAAGGCCGCCCACGCCGAACGTCTCGCCGCCGGCCGCCACATCTATGTCTATCTCGAAAGTCCCTGCAATCCGCACGGCCATGTGCTTGACGTCGCCGCCATCTGCCGTGCCGCGCACGCACAAGGCCTCACCGTCATCTGCGATTCGACCATCGGCACGCCGTTCCTGCATCCGGTTCTGCGCCGCGACGATGCCGCCGAACGCCCCGACTTCGTGATCCACTCATACACCAAGGACCTGGCGGGCTACGGCGCCACCACCGCCGGCGTGGTGATCGCCCGCAACGAACACATGTTCATTCCCAAGGGCACGAGCGTCACCATCAGCGGTCCGGGCGGAGGCAAGAGAACCATCAACTGGGACGAGACCCTGTTCTGGAACGTCTATTACATCAAGGGCGCCTTCCTCGACGCCGACAAGGCCTATGAGGTGATCAACGGCATGCGCACCCTGGAACTGCGCATGCTGGCCAAGTGCATCACCACCATCGTCTTTGCCCGCGCCCTTGCCGCCCATCCCCGAATCAACGTCAACTGCTCGGCGGTGCCCGGCCATGGCAACGCCGCGCTACGCGAGGCCAACATGTTCCTCGGGCTGCCAACA
>JANMQB010000352.1:0-2323 GCA_031370155.1 Hyphomicrobiales bacterium
CTGGCAGCCAGCCGAAATGATCATGGCCACCGCCTGCGATACGCCGGTCGTCGGCTGGCGCGGTAAGCGCGTCAACACGCTGCGCCTATGGACGGCGCGGGCCATCGATCCGATCCGGCTCGAGGCCTTCAACAGCGGCGACTATGCCGGCGCTCTCTACGCCAGCAACCGCGCCGAAATCATTACCCGGGTGCTTTATCCCTCCGATTCCACGCCGGCCGGCCAGGAACTCAGACTGCGCCAGGAATTCTTCTTCACGTCGGCCTCGCTGCAGGACATTCTGCGCCGCCACATGCAGCAATTCGGCGATGTCCGAAGCCTCCCGGACAAGGCGGCGATCCAGCTCAACGACACGCATCCGGCAATCGCTATCGTCGAATTAATGCGCCTGCTGTTGGATGTGCACGGCCTGGTCTGGAAGGAGGCCTGGGACATCACCCGGAGGGTCATCTCCTACACCAATCACACACTGCTGCCGGAAGCGCTGGAGAGCTGGCCGGTGCACCTCTTCGAGCATCTGCTGCCGCGCCACATGCAGATCGTCTACGTCATCAACGCCAAGCTCATCGCCGAGGCCCGGGAAAACCCGGCCTTCGCGGAAGCGATGCTCGCCACCATCTCGCTGATCGACGAGCATGGCGGCCGGCGGGTGCGCATGGGCCAACTCGCCTTCGCCGGCTCGCACAGCGTCAACGGCGTGTCGGCGCTGCACACCTCCCTGATGAAGGAAAGCGTATTCAAGGACCTGAACACACTCTATCCCGGCCGCATCAACAACAAGACCAACGGCATCACGCCGCGGCGCTGGCTCCTGGGCGCCAATCCGGACCTCGCCGGCCTCCTGTGCGAGGCCATCGGCGCACGCGTGCTCGACGATGCCACGGCACTTTCGGGTGCCATTCCACTGGCGGAAGACGGCTCCTTCCGCGAGCGTTTCGCCGCCGTCAAGCGCCGCAACAAGGAGCGGCTGGCGCGGATCGTCTCCGAGCGCCTCGGAATTGCCGCGAACCCCGATGCCATGTTCGACGTGCATGTGAAGCGCATCCACGAATACAAGCGCCAGCTTCTCAACATTCTCGAGACCGTGGCGCTCTACAATTCGATGCGGGCGCACCCGGACCGCAATTGGGTGCCGCGGGTCAAGATCTTCGCCGGCAAGGCGGCGGCGGGTTATGTCCAGGCGAAGCTTATCATCAAGCTGATCAACGACGTCGCCAAAGTCGTCAACAACGACCCCGACACGCGCGACCTGCTGAAGGTCGCCTTCATTCCCAACTACAATGTCAGCCTCGCCGAGGCGATCGTGCCGGCGACCGACCTCTCCGAACAGATCTCGACGGCGGGCATGGAAGCATCGGGCACCGGCAACATGAAATTCGCCCTCAACGGCGCTCTCACCATCGGCACGCTCGACGGCGCCAATGTGGAAATCCGCGAGCATGTGGGCGCCGATAACATCTTCATCTTCGGCCTCACCGCCGAGGAAGTCGAAGCCCGCCGCCGCAAGGGGGACGATCCGCGTGAAGCGATCGAGGCCTCGGCGGATTTGCGTGGCGTGCTTGATGCGCTGGCTTCGGGCGTCTTTTCGCCCGACGATGCCAATCGCTATGCGCCGATCATCAAGTCCCTCCACAATGGCGACTGGTTCATGGTGGCGGCGGACTTCGACGCCTATGCCAGAAGCCAGCGCCTGGCGGCCGAGCTCTGGTGCAGGCCCAAGGAGTGGACGGCCAAGGCCATTCTCAATACCGCCAATATGGGCTGGTTCTCTTCCGACCGCGCCATCAGGGAATATGCCCGCGACATCTGGACGGTTCCTGTAACTTAGGTATTGTCGGGCCATGTCCGTGCCCGCCTGGAGAACGAGCGATGCCGAAATTGCCGCCATCGTCGATGGGCGGCACGGCGATCCCTTCAAGGTGCTCGGCCTTCATAAATATGGCCGCGACTGGATCGCCCGGGCCTTTGTTCCGGGGGCGGAGACGCTGGCCGCCGCAACGCTTGACGGCAAACCCGTGGGCCAGCTCGAAAAGCGCCATGACGCCGGGTTTTTCGAAGGCAAGCTGGCGCTGAGAGAGCGCCAAACGCTGCGCTATCAGGCGGCAAATCGGGGGGGCGGCTGGAATTTCATAGACTCCTATCTACTGGGGCCGGTGCTGGGGCCGCTCGACGATTACTATCTCGCCGAAGGCACCCATCTCAGGCTCTATGACCGGCTTGGCGCCCATCCCATGAGCCATGAGGGCGCCGAGGGCGTGCATTTCGCCGTCTGGGCGCCGAATGCCAGCCGCGTCTCGGTGGTCGGCGATTTCAATAATTGGGA
>JANMQB010000361.1:0-2195 GCA_031370155.1 Hyphomicrobiales bacterium
GCTGACTCGTACCGATGCACCGGTCGACGAAAAATCGATCAAGACGGCCAAGGTTGGTGTGCAGCAAGCCACAACCGGCGCCGCCTTCGCCACTGACAAGCTCGGCCTAACCGACGTTCAGGTCTATCCGGACCAGGGCGACATGTTCACGGCGCTCCGGGCCGGCCAGATCGATGCGGCGATGACCGATACCTCGATCGTGCTTGCCGAAGTTGTTGCCAACCCCGGAAAGGTCCAAGTCGTCGGCCAGTACAAGACTGGCGAGACCTACGGCGCCATCTATCAAAAGGGCAATGCGAACAATGCGGCCATCGACAAGATCATCCAGTCGATGATCGACGACGGCACCATCGCCAAGCTCGGAGCCAAGTACCTCGCCGCCGCCTGGAGCATGGATCCGGCCACCGTTCCTTATTTCAATCCGTAAGCGATTACCCTTTTTCGTCATCCCGGCGAAAGCCGGGACCCACTGAGCGCTTTCCACATGCAGTGTGCCGCGGGATGGACGTCAATGGGTCCCGGCTTACGCCGGGATGACGGATTTGGGTGGCGATGACCACCTCCTCTTCCTCGCAGCCTCGCGGCGCTAACAGCGTCGCCGTCGCCGCCATGCTTTTCGCTGGGCTCTGCCTGTTGGCGGCGTTTGGCGCGGCGCGGCTGGTGCGCGGCGCGCTGGTTCAGCTCGAGACCTATTCCACCGCATGGGAAATCCTGTTCTGGCTCGGGATCGCCGCCATTGCGGTGCTGTTCTGGCCGGCCATCCGGGCCCTGAATCTGTCCAATCGGGCCCGCGCGGCCCTCGCCAGACGCGACATCGTAGAGGCCCGTATCGACACGGCTGCGTCGCGCGATTACGCTTTGCTCACCTTCGGTTGGGGCGCCTTCGCGCTGATCGTTCTCGGTTTCATCTGTTTTGTCCTGATGAATGACGCGGCCGTGGGCAGGACCTTCTTTCTTCTGCCGCTCATGCAGCAGAAATGGTGGTTGGTCACCAAGCAATTCCTGATCAACAACGTCTTCATCTTCGTGGTGGCCGAAATTCTGGTGTTGATCTGGGGGCTCATCGTCGCACTGGCCCGCCTGATGCCGGGGCCGGCCGGCCAGCCGATCCGGGCGCTCGCCATCTTTTATTGCGACATTTTCCGCGGCCTGCCGGCCATCGTGACACTCTATCTCATCGGCTTCGGCATTCCGACATCCGGCCTGCCGGACCTGATCGTTCCCCCCATCGTCGGACTGTTCACCGACCTGTCGGGGATGTCGCCCGGTGAAGTCAGGACATTGACACGCATTCCGGTGAGCTGGTGGTGCATTCTGGCGCTGACCCTTACTTATGGCGCCTATGTCGCCGAGGTCTATCGCGCCGGCATAGAAAGCATTCATTGGAGCCAGGTATCCGCCGCCCGCTCGCTCGGCCTCTCCTATATGCAGACCATGCGTTATGTCGTGGTGCCGCAGGCGGTGCGCCGGATAATGGCGCCGCTGCTCAATGATTTCATCGGCTTGCAGAAGGATACGGCCCTGGTGCAGGTGGTGGGCGTGATTGATGCTTTCAATCAATCCCGCATCATCGCTTCCAATGCATTCAATCTTTCAGCGGTGACCGTGGTTGCAATACTCTTTGTCCTGATTACCATTCCGCAGGCCCGCTTTGTCGATAAGCTCATTGAGCGTGACAATGCCCGCACCAGGGCAGGGAGCTGACATGGCATTCCTTGAGATGAAGAATGTCGAAAAGGAGTTCGGGCCGGTGCGGGTGCTCCGCGGCATCAATCTGGAGGTGAATGAGCACCAGGTGGTCTGCCTCATTGGCCCTTCGGGCTGTGGAAAATCCACCCTGCTGCGCTGTATCAATGGACTGGAGAAAATCCAGGGTGGCGAAATCCGTTTGGAGAACGACCGGGTTTCCGGCCCCGGAGTGGATGTGAACCACTTGCGCCAGCAGGTTGGCATTGTGTTTCAGAGCTTCAATCTCTTCCCTCACATGAGTGTTCTGGAAAACGTGACGCTTGCCCCCACCAGGGTATTGAAAATGGAGCAGGGGGCCGCTGAAGAACGCGCCATGGTTCTCCTGAAACGCATCGGGCTGGAGGCCAAGGCGAGTGACTATCCAGATCGCCTCTCGGGTGGACAGCAGCAACGATTGGCGATCGTCAGGGCTCTGGCCATGGAGCCAAAGCTCATGCTGCTCGACG
>JANMQB010000415.1:0-1588 GCA_031370155.1 Hyphomicrobiales bacterium
GGCCGGATGGCGGCGACGATCGGTGGTCCGATCGTGATATTGGGAACGAAATGCCCGTCCATGATGTCGACGTGGATCCAGTCGGCGCCCGCCTTATCGACGGCGCGGATTTCCTCCCCCAGGCGCGCGAAATCGGCGCTGAGGATCGACGGCGCGATCTTGATGGCGTTGCGGGTGGGCATTGCGTCTGAGCCATAAGTCAGGGTTGGCCGACCGACAAGCCCAGAACACCGGCGTCATCCCTGCGAAAGCAGGGAGGTGGATTCTCGTTCGAAGTGCAACAGATGGGTTGAGAAGGCCTCGGCTGGAGTTTTCCAGTCAAGGCATTTGCGCGGTGTGGCGTTGTAGAGGGCGAGTAGATCCAGGAAGCGATCGTTGGCGAGGGTAGCGAGATCGGTTTTGCGCGGCAGGGTGCGGCGCATACGCCCGATGGCGTTCTCGATGCCGCCCTTCTGCCAGGGGGCATGGGGATCGCAGAAGTAGGTGCTGGTGCCGATTGCCTTGAGGGCAAAGTGACGGGCGAACTCGGTGCCGTTGTCGAAGGTGACGGTCTGGCGCAGGGGTTGGGGCAACGGCCCCAGCGCGGCGACGATAGCGGTGCTGACCGGCCCGGCCCGCTTGGACGGCAGCCGTGTTCCGATCAGCACGCGGCTCATGCGCTCGTGCAGCATCAACAGGTTCTGGTTGTAGCGTGAGAAGGCCATGAGGTCGGCTTCCCAATGGCCCGGGCTCAAGCGCTCGAGCACCTGGGCGGGCCGCTCGCTGAGCGGCACCCGCTGGGCCATGTGCAGTGCCGGGCTGCCGCCTTTGCCCGGCCGCCGGCCGCGCTTGAACTTCGCCCTTGGCAGGTAGTGGCGCCAACTGAAGTCGTTGTGGCGGCTGATCTGGGCATAGATGAACCGATAGATGGTCTCGACCCCGATCGAGGCTGTGCCTTCGAGCTTGGAGCGGCCGGCGATCTGCTCTGGCGACCAGCCTGCACTCAGCCGGTTGAGCACAAGCTCACGCAGCTCTTGGTCGCGATCGAGCTTGCCGCCGCTCCAGCGCCGGGCCCGGGCCTGCTGGTTGGCATAGCTGGGCCTATAGCCCACCTGGGCGCCGCCATTGCGCTTCAGCTCCCGAGCAACCGAGGATGGCGCGCGATCCAAAGCTGCAGCAATTTGCCGGATCGAGACCCCCTCGGCCGATAAGCGGGCAATCTCACACCGCTCTTCAATGCTGAACTGGCGATAGTTCTGTCCCATGCCAACACCCTAACCAGGTGTTGCACTTCGTTTGAGAACTCAGGGAATCCAGTTGCTGTCGGCAGACTCAAAGTTCGGGGTTGGCCGCTGGATTCCCGCCTTCGCGGGAATGACGTCGAGAGTTGTCCGGCTGTAGGAAAGGCAAGGACATGAGCATCTGCGCGCTCGAGGACGACACCGCCGTTCGTCACATCATGATCAACCACGGCTAAAAGGACCCACAAAATGAAACGTCGATTCGTGTTTGCAGCCGGCGTCGCCGGGTTACTGGGACTCTTGTTTGCCCCCGCGGCGCTCGCCGCCGATGCCGGCGATGTCGCCAAAGCCTATGTCGCGGCGTGGAA
>JANMQB010000549.1:0-3581 GCA_031370155.1 Hyphomicrobiales bacterium
GGCCAATCGCTCGAAGTCGGAGTTCCTCGCCAACATGAGCCATGAATTGCGCACGCCCCTCAATGCCATCATCGGCTTCAGCGAAATCATGCAGGCACAGATGTTCGGGCCGATCGGCTCGGAGAAATACAGCGAGTACTCGCGCGACATTCAGCGCAGCGGCCAGTTCCTGCTCGACGTCATCAACGACATTCTCGACATGTCGAAGATCGAGGCGGGCCGGCTACAGCTTGAAATCGAGAAGGCGCCGCTCGACGGCATTTTCGAGGATGTCATGCGCCTCGTCGGTCCGCGGGCGCTGGAAGGCAGAGTCACGATCACCCGCGCCATGCCCAAGCAGTTGCAGATCGAGGCCGACCGGCGCGCCCTCAAGCAGGTGTTCATCAATCTGCTCTCCAATGCGGTGAAATTCACGCCCGAGGGCGGCCGCGTGAGCATCCGGGCCACGCGCGAGGGCGAAACGATCGTTATCGCCATCAAGGATACCGGCATCGGCATCCCGGCGGACGATATCGAAAAACTCGGCCGGCCCTTCGAGCAGGTGGAAAACCAGTTCACCAAGAGCCATGGCGGTTCCGGCCTCGGCCTCGCCATTTCCAGGTCGCTGGTCGAACTTCATGGCGGATCGCTGAACATCGCCAGCGAAGTGGGTGCGGGTACCGAAGTCCGGGTCGTCCTGCCTTGCAATCCGCCGCCGCAGTCGGCGTAGCGAAGGTCTGTTCTCCCATGTGCGGCTGGGCATCCGGCAGAGCATAGGGTTTCCTACGAACCGGAACGCCACTGCGGAAAGTGAAGGCCATCGCCCATAACTTGCGAATGAAGATTTCGCCATAGGCTTTGCCACGATTACGGATGAGATACTCGGGCGGTTGCTCCCAACTGAACGCCTCGTTGACCTGGCGGGCCATCCACTCTGCCATCGGCGTGGAACCAGATAGCCGTCTGCTGCGTTAAAATACCAGAATCGAGGGAAAATTCGATGCGTGCAATAGCAGTCGCCATCCTGACCATCAGTCAACTAACACTGGTGCCGTTCGTGAATCAGTTGTCGACGAATACGTCAGTCAACCCGGCGGTGGCAGTCGATCAATCCGAGCAGAACCAGAATGTTACGGTGATCTACAAGCGTGATGGTGCTGAACTTGTCATCGATAGCGGCTCGCCAATCGCACAAATCGGCAGCTAGTCGAGGGGGTCGTACTCTGTTGCGCGCAGATCTCGATGTCCTGAATGCCAGGAAGCGGACAGCGATGATGCGACTGGCCGAGACTTCACCGAGTGCAGCAGCGTAGCCCGTTTTTCCGGACGCTGCCGCATTGACGAGCGCCATGGGTATTCTCTTTTGTTTCGTCTTGTGTGCGTACGTCGCTTCATCTCGGCTTCATCCCGCTCTGAACAGCATAAGAGATGTGGAACATCTCGGCAGGTCGCGCGTTAGGGTGTCAAGGCAATCGACAAAAGGAGATCACGTCATGACACGATTCAAGTATTCGGCCGCCACGCTTGCGCTGCTTTTCGCTTCAAGCATGGCCTACGCTCAGGATTCAACCACGGTTCAGCCGCAGCCTGACGCGGGAATTAAGATTGAATGCCCAGCTCCCGGATCGGTTGCCGAAGCCGACCTTAAACCGGAGTGCAAGAATAAGGGCACAACATCCGCCGAAACGCCTAAGCAGGACAACACGGCAACGTCCGGAACTGCTACCACCACGGAAGGCGTAGCCACGCCTGGCATGGTCAACCCGGCGACAGCGGTGCTCGCTTCGCAGTTCATGGGGCAGACCGTCTATTCCGCCGCAAATGAGAATGTCGGCGAGATCAATGACTTGGTCATGAATAAAGACCTGGACAATATCGTCGCCATCATCGGCGTAGGAGGCTTCCTCGGCATCGGCGAGAAGGACGTGGCAATCCTCATCGACCAGATCACCGCCGCCAAGGACGCGAACAACAATCTGCGCCTCACCATCGCCGCCACCAAGGAACAGCTCGAGGCGGCGCCGGCTTTCGACCGCACCGCCCTGAAGTAGCACGCTGCGGCCTTCCTGCAGCAACGTTGCGGTGCTCCGCAAGGGCGCCGCAGCGGTTCTGCCCGCCAGCGATTGCTGCCACCACCGCCGTCAAGAAGGAACTTTTCGGCATGCTGCACGTTACATTTCGATAATCCTTAAAGGAGTTCCGCTATGAAAAATCTGTTACTGGCCGCCGCCTTCGCCGCCTCGCTTGCGATCGGGTTGCCTTCGGCGGCCGATGCTCACAAGGTCCGCGTCCAGTTCTTCTTCGGCTATCCGCACTATAGCTATCAGGTGGGGCCGGGATATATGTACAGGCGCGGCTATGGCTGGTATTGGCCCGGCTACCGTAACCAGCGGCTGTCATGCGGACAAGCCAAGTGGTCTGTGCGCAACAATGGCTATCGCAATGTCTCGACGGTCGAGTGCCGCGGCGCCACCTACACCTTCAGGGGAACGCGCAATGGCCGTGGCTATATCCTCTATGTGAACTCCAGAAGCGGCGCCGTGTGGCGCGGCTAGATTGCGACAACGGCTGTCCGGCTCCGGCCGGACAGTCCCCGTTATCCAACCAATGATTTGAGGTTGCGGCATGGGTCTCTGCGTGTGACACTTCCCAGTCCCATGGGCCACGCAAACGCCAGCGGCGCCAACCGCCAGGAAAGACCGGATTTGGGCTGCACCAGTCCGCCTGAGCGCGATTCCGGCTGGCCGCAGCGCGCCATGGGCATTGCAAAAGTCGTGGTCTATTCCTGCGATGTGGAAACCGGCCTTGCGCTGCGATCCGAAAACAGCGTGGAGGTCTTGGGCATTCCCTCGTCCGGCCCAACGCAGCACCAGTCCGAGCGCATCTCTCCCGAAGACCGTTCCTATTTCGAAAACGCTTTCAAATCGATCACACCGCAGGCGCCACAATTCGAGATCGAATACCGTTTCAGCCATGCAGTGACCGGCGTGCGGTTCAGGGTGTTGGACCGCGGCGAAGGCGAATTCGATGAAACCGGCGAGCTACTTCGTGTGCACGGCGCCATTGTCGACATCAGCGGGCGCATCAGCGCGGAAAACGAAATACGCGAGGCGGCGCGGCTCAGTTCCGTCGCCTTCGAGGCCGCACGCATGGGTGCATGGCATCTCGATGTGACAGCCAACAGACTGACCTGTTCGGACGAACTTCTGACGCTCCTCGGAATCGACCGCAGGCAGTTCGATGGCACGCCCCATGCAATCGAAGGCGCCATCCATCCTGAAGATGTCGAGTTATGGCGCAAGGTGCACGAAAGGGCGCTCACGTCCGGGGGCAAGATGGAGCTCGAATTCCGCGTGCTTCTGCCGCGGGTCAATCTCCGTTGGTTCCTGTCGCGCGGCGAAATCTTGCGCCGTTCCGACGGCACGGCCATCGAAATTCATGGCGTGATGATCGACATCACGGAGAGGAGGGCCGCGGAGGAAGCCGCCGCCCTGCTCGCTGCCATCGTCGCTGCCTCCCAGGACGCGATCATCAGCAAGGATCTCAACGGCATCGTGACGCACTGGAATCGCAGCGCCGAGCGTCTGCTGGGCTACAGCGCC
>JANMQB010000439.1:0-2855 GCA_031370155.1 Hyphomicrobiales bacterium
CACCAGCACCAGCAGGATGACGCCGCACAGGATCAGCCAGTTGATCTGGCCGATATAGATCTGGCCTTGCTCGGTTTCGCTGGTGTGGGTGATGTTCATGCGCGGAAACAGGCCGAGCGACATGGCCTGCTGGGCGATCGAGAAGGCGCCGGTGATCACCGCCTGGCTGGCGATCACGGTGACCAGCGTCGCCAGCATGACCAGGGGAATGAGCCCCCAGGAGGGCGCCATCAGGAAGAAGGGATTTTCAACCGCCTGGGGATTGGCGATGATGAAGGCGCCCTGGCCGAGATAATTGAGAATCAGGCCGGGAAATACCACGGCGAGCCAGGCCATGCGGATCGGCTGCTTGCCGAAATGGCCCATGTCGGCATAGAGCGCCTCGCCGCCGGTCACCGCCAGGAACACGCCGCCGAAGACGAGGAGCGCCAGTCCCGGCTGGTCGAGCAGCATGCCGACGCCATAGGCCGGGTTGAAGGCGAGATAGATTTCCGGATCGTCGAAGATGTGGATGACGCCCATGACGCCGATGACGATGAACCACAGCGTGGTGATGGGAGCAAAGAGCGAGGCGACCCCGGCGGTGCCGCGGTACTGGAACACGAAGAGAGTGACCAGCACGGCGAGCGTCAGCGGCACCACATAGGGACCGAAGGCCGGATTGATGACCTTGAGACCCTCGACCGCGGCCAGCACCGACATGGCCGGGGTGATCATGGCATCGCCGAAGAAAAATGCGGCGCCGACGATGCCGAGCGCCAGAACGAAGCCGCCCTTATGCTTCAGCACCGTCTCGACCAGAACGACCAGCGAAAGAATGCCGCCTTCGCCCTTGTTGTCGGCGCGCATCAGCAGCATCACGTATTTGAGGGTGACGATGAGGATGAGCGCCCAGATCAGCAGCGAGGCAACCCCGAGCACGGCCATGCGCAGATCGCCGCCGCCCGCCACCACCACATGGTGCAGCGCTTCGCGCATGGCATAGAGGGGGCTGGTGCCGATGTCGCCGAAGACGACGCCGATCGAGGCGAAGGCGAGCTTGAGGGAAGCCGGATCGCGCCCGGACTCCTGGGTGATCGCTTGTGTCATGGGCCGCCCCTTCGGGCGCCGCTCCTTGTCATTGGCTCCGGCGGTCCTACTGGGCCGTCACGACGGCGCGGCATTCAGCAGGAAGGCCCGCCAGTGTCAAGGGCGGGGCGGGCTTCACCGGCTTGGCATTGGGGTCCTTCTTCTTTGGTTTCCACGGGATGTCTCCCAGCCAGTAGGCGAGTTCCTCACCGCAGCCGGTGCCGTCCTTGGGCCGGGCCGGCGCCTGGTTCTTGCAGCCGGCCGAATCCCTCGGGCAGTCGATGCGGATGTGGAAGTGCGCGTCGTGGCCGTAATAGGGACGCACCTTGGCCAGCCACGAGCGGTCGCCGGTGGCCCATTTGCACAGCTCGGCCTTGATTGGCGGATGGACGAAAATCCGCGCCACTTCCGGATACGAGGCGGCACGCTTGATGAGCCGCGCGTGGGCCTCGGTCCACACTTTCTTGTCGATCTCGGTGCGGCTTTTCACCATCAGGGTGGCCGACAAGTTTTCGCGTTCGGCTGGGGTCAAGGCGCGGTCCGGCATGGGGGTGAGCCAGACATCGGCATCCAGGCCGACCTGGTGGCTGGCATGGCCGGTCAGCATCGGCCCGCCGCGCGGTTGCGCCATATCGCCGACCAGCAGGCCGTTCCAGCCGTCATTTTGCTTGGCCTCCAGGGCCAGCCTTTCGATCAGCTTGATCATGTCCGGATGGGCCCAATTGCGGTTGCGCGACAGGCGCATCACCTGCCAGGCCGCGCCGTTGACGGGCAGGGCCTTGCCGCCGGCGAGACAGCCCTTGGCATAGGAGCCGATGGCGCGGGATTTGAGATTGGCCGGCGATTTCTGGCTGCCGAACAGCTTCTTGGCCGGAAGCTTGGCGATCGGCGCTTCGGCGAGCGCCGCAAGCCCCGCCTGATCGGCAGCCGTCTGGGCCGAGGCCGGCACGGCCAGGGCGGTGAGGATCGCGATGAGGAAGAGTGCCGTCTTGCGCATGCTGATAGGGCTCACTTCTTGCGGAAAGCGTCGAGGGAAACGACTTTCGGCGCCTCGGACGGAACTTCGGCCTCCTCGACCTCAGCCTCGGCCGTCACCGGTTTGGCCGCCGCCGTATTCTCCGCCTCCGGCATTGCCTCAACGTTAACGACTTCGAACTGTAAACCGAATTGCACCGACGGGTCGAGGAAGCCCTTGACCGCGCTGAACGGCACCATGAGCTTTTCCGGTATATTATCGAATGATAGCTCCACCTGGAAGCGGTCCTCGCTCACCACCAGGTTCCAGTATTGGTGCTGCAGCACGACGGTCATTTCGCGCGGATAGCGCGCCGCCAGACGCTCGCCGATATCGACGCCGGGGTGGCGGGTGTGGAAGGCGATATAGAAATGATGCTCGCCCGGCAGGCCGGTGCGCTCGACCTTGCGCAGCGCCTCGCGCACCACGCCGCGCAACGCATTCTGCGCCAGCTGGTCGTATCGCATCAGGTCTTCGGTCATGTAGGCTTTCCGGCTTTCGAGTCGGGCGCGGATACTACAGGGCGGGGGCGGGCCAAGTCACGCCCCGGACATGAAAGTGCCGGCTTCTGTTGCCAGGTGCCGGCGGACCCCGCCTGAAACGGCTAAGCCTCAGGACTTTGTTTTCGGTTCTCGCACCGCATTACGCGGCGTGAGCGACCGGAGCATAGTTGTCGTTTGCAACTATATGTTTAGCCCGATAACGCCGGAACCATCGCGGGCAAAAGTTCATCCTTTACGCCCTCGTCGATCCTATTTCGCCCCCGTGGCGG